>APKF01000181.1 GCA_000353875.1 Candidatus Caldatribacterium californiense OP9-cSCG
CGTGGCCTGTGGGGACTGCGAGCGGGTATGCCAGTACCGGGCAATTGCCGTGGATTGGGAAAAGGGTGTGGCACGGGTCAATCGAGCCCTGTGCAAAGGATGCGGGCTGTGCAGTGCGACCTGCCGCAGCGGAGCAGTCAGCGTGTATGGCTTCACACCAGAGGCGATTCTCTCCGAGGTGGAGTACCTCTATGAACTCTCCATGGGAACCTAAAATTGTGGCCTTTCTCTGTCACTGGTGCAGTTACGCAGGGGCAGACCTTGCCGGAGTGAGCCGGATTCAGTACCCCCCGAATATCCGGGTTGTACGGGTACCGTGTTCGGGGAGTGTTGACCCTCTGTACATCCTGAAAGCCCTCCGGGAGGGGGCCGATGGGGTGCTCGTCTCCGGGTGCCATCCCGGGGACTGCCACTACCTGAGCGGGAACTACTTTGCCCGGAGGAAGTTCCTCGTGCTCCACGAGCTTTTAGCCTTTCTTGGTCTCAGGGACCGGGTGCATTTTTCCTGGGTCTCAGCATCTGAAGGGCAGCGCTTTGCCGATGTGGTCAAAGCGGTTGTTGAGGCAGTGCGAAGTCTTGGTCCAAATCCACTGCGCGAGGGGGAAAGCACCTGTGACGCTCCATGACGCTGCCCGCAAGCTCCTTGAAGAGCATGAAGTCCAGGGGGTTCTCGGGTACCGGAAGGGCTCACTCCCCTTCCGCGCCCGGCCGTACCTTTTCCGAGACTCTTGCGAGATCGAGGAACTCGTCTTCAACCCCTTCTGCGGCCTGAACCTGGCGCGGTACCTCCTCTTTCTTCCGCGGGGAATTGAGCGTGTCGCCATCGTGGCCAAGGGGTGCGATAGCCGGGCCTGTGTGGCGCTTGTGAGGGAAAACCGGCTGCGTCGGGGAAACCTTCTCATCCTCG
>APKF01000182.1 GCA_000353875.1 Candidatus Caldatribacterium californiense OP9-cSCG
AACGCCTGTCCCATGTGCTACTGCAAGGAGTGCTTTGCCGAAAGCCACAAACCCGCGTTCCTCCATCCTTCCCCAACGCTCCGGGATAACTTTGCCTTCCACATAGGACGGGCGATGCACCTTGCCGGACGCTGTGTCGAGTGCGGAGCCTGCGAGCGGGCATGTCCCCTTGGGATACCGATTGCCACGATCTTCCTTGCCGTTTCCGACACCGTGCGGGAACACTTTGCCTTTGAGGCCGGGGTGGACGTTACAGCCCCGGCACCTTTTGTGACGTACCGGGAGGATGACCCCAATGCGTTTATCCGGTAACGGTGTGGTAGTCACCCATGAGGCTTTTCTTGAGTGGTTGAGTCGTGAGAAGACTTTTGTGACGGAAACGGTGGCCAGGCGTTTTCGCCTTCCCTTTCCCTCCGTTCCCACCCCCAAAGCCGTTCTCCTTCCCCAGCGGGAAGCGCTGTACCGGTTCTTCTGGGCAAAGAGGACGTGGAACGTGCATCCCCTCCCCCCGGAGGGTACACCCGTCCTCCTTCTTGCCGCTCCCTGTGAAGTGAAAGCCGTTACCGATGTTCTCGATACGGTCTTTTTGAAGAGTACTCCTCAGGATCCATCCTATGCGACGCGGCGCAAAAACCTCGTCCTCGGTGCTCTGGGATGCACCTTTTTTGAGGCCACCTGTTTCTGCACAAGAGTCGGGGGGCATCCGCTTTCCCGGGAAGGTGCGGATTTCTTCGTCCTGCCGCTGTCCTCTGGGGTGTACTTTGAGGGAGAGGGGTTATCGGGACGGCCCCTTGCATCCAGCGAGAAGGAGGAACTCGAAGCGCTTGTGGCAGACCTTGAGAAGACTGCTCCTCCACCCTTCCCCGAAAAGACCCCGGAGTACCTCTACGAGGCCTTTGGACGTGACATCTGGGAGGATATTGCCTGGGGGTGCCTGAACTGCGGGGCTTGCACGTTTCTGTGCCCGACGTGCTTTTGCTTTGACCTGGCGCTTGAAGGGAGGCTCCGGGGGGCGATGATCCGGACCTGGGATAGCTGCATGTTCCCAAAGTTCACGCTCCACGCTTCTTCCCACAACCCGAGATCCCACCCCATGCAGCGGGTTCGCCAGAGAATCCTCCACAAGTTCTCCTACTATCCTCTCCGGAAAGGTGTGTTCGGCTGTGTGGGGTGCGGGCGATGTGTGGCGCTGTGTCCGGTCAACTGGGATATTCGGGAAGCAGTCGAGAGGGTGGTGTCCTGTGCCCTGTGAAGGAATATACACGCCGTGCCTTCTCCCCATAGCGGAGATTGTCGAGGAGACCCGGGATATCAAGACCTTCCGGATTCCACGCCCCGAGCACTTCGTGTACCGTC
>APKF01000183.1 GCA_000353875.1 Candidatus Caldatribacterium californiense OP9-cSCG
CGGGGGGATATCCTCACGACCCTCGAGATGAAAATGAAGTGCGGTCTTGGGAAGTGCGGGCGCTGCAACATCGGCCCGTATTACGTGTGTCAGGACGGACCGGTGTTTTCCTGTGAAACCCTTTTGGAGATGCCAGAGGAGTACTGACCATGGAGTACCGGGAGGCTCTGGAGTACCTTTATGGGCTCATCAATTACGAAAAAACCCGGGTTCCCTACACGGACTTAAAGCTCGAACGCATGCGGGAGTTTATGGAGCGCCTGGGGAACCCCCAGAAAACCATCCCCACGGTCCTTGTTGCCGGAACAAAGGGGAAGGGCAGCACCTCCTACATGCTGCACCGGCTTTTTGGCGCTTTTGGCCTGCGCTGCGGCCTCTTCTCCAAACCCCACCTTCTGACCTTCCGGGAACGCATCCGCATTGACGACCGGCTCATAAGCCCTGAGGAGCTTGCCCGCCTTGTGGACCGGGTTCGATCTGTCGTGGAGGCGATGGAGCGGGAATCCCCCTGGGGACAGCCCACGTACTTTGAAGTCGCCGTGGGTCTGGCACTTCTCTATTTCCTCGAAAAGGACGTCGATGTGGCCGTGGTGGAGGTTGGCCTTGGAGGGCGGCTTGACGCCACCAACGTCACCGAGCCCCGGGTGACGGTTATCACTCCGGTGAGCTTCGACCACATGGAGGTTTTGGGGAGTACTCTCGAGCAAATCGCCTGGGAGAAGGCCGGGATTCTCCGAGGCAACGTCCCTCTTGTGCTTGCTCCCCAGAGGGAAGAAGCCCGAGAGGTCATTCTCCAGGAGGCGAAAAGGAAAGGAGCACCGGTACTTGAGGTGGCAGAAGAGTGCCATGCCGACATCACCTTCCGTGGTCTTCGGGG
>APKF01000184.1 GCA_000353875.1 Candidatus Caldatribacterium californiense OP9-cSCG
TGCCCGGGCCCTCCAAGTGTACCGGAAGGGGGAGGTCATGATTAATTCCTTCACTGCTGAGGTTCGGCGGATTGAGGCGGTGTTGCCCCTTGCTAAAGCATACAAGGCGTACGTAGTGGGGGCTGGGCCATGGGGGATGGGGGGATCCCGGAAACTGTTGCCGACCGTCTAAAGCTTGTGGAACGCCTGGTGCGAGCAACCGAGGATTACGGTATCCCCAGAGAGCGGCTCTTTATCGACCCCCTTGTGGTGCCCATCGGGACAGACCAAAGACAGGGCAGAGTGTTCCTCGAGACTCTGCGAGCCGTCAAGCAAGAGTTTCCCGTGGTACGAACGATCTGCGGGTTGAGCAACATCTCTTTCGGCATGCCCAATCGTCGTCTTTTAAACCGTACCTTTCTGGCCCTCTGTGTTGGGTATGGTCTTGATGCGGCGATTGTTGACCCGCTCGATCAGGAGCTCATGGCCGTGCTCTTTGCTGCTCTTGCTCTCACCGGACAGGATGAGTTTTGCATGAATTACATTGCAGCCCATCGTTCCGGGAAGTTGTGTTCCTGAAGTTCTTGCGGTATGATGAATCCGGGTGAGGGTGTGGTGGGCAGAAGCCTTTCCGGGTTGGTTCTGGGCGCTCTCCTTGTGTTGCTTTTTGGAACTTCGCTGGCCGCGACCGTCCTTGACTATGCCCTCTGCCGGGGCCTGGACAAAGACGGCCTTCCTCTCGATCGGACCGACAAGTTCAGTACTGAGGACAAAGCGGTAATCTTCTGGGTTTTCCTTGAAGGGGTGAAGAAGGGGGACGAATTCCGCTTCGAGTTTCTTCCCCCCGAAGGCCCTCCGGTGGAGAGTTCCCTTGTTCTTGAGAGCGATGAGGCATATGTGGGGGTTCGGGGAGAGCTCCCTCTGGGCTCCCGAACCATTCCTTCGGGGAAGTGGGTTGCCCGCTTTTACGCTGCACAGGACAAACTCGTTGAGACTTCCTTCACCCTTGTGGAAAGTAGCATCGTGGAAAGTACCTCGAAAAGAGGAGGCTGTTCAGCGGACTGTATCGCTCCTGCGGGAGTTTGGGTACACCGTGCTCGATGTGGGGTTTTCGGAAGAGGACAACCAGGCCCATATCCGTATGGAGATGGCAAGCCGTGCTCTTGACCAAGCACTCTGGAACCAGCTCGGGGTTGGCTTCGACGCCCTGAAGCGAGTTTTTCCTGAAGCGGCGTGGCTTGTGGTGCAGCTTGTCATGGAAAAGGAATACGTTCTGAGCTTCCAGGTGAAGGCTTACGATTTCGATATCTGGCGCCGGGGGTATCTGAGCTCTGACGAGTTCTGGAAGAAGCGAGTGCTCCGGTATGTTTATAATATACGGAAGCATGAGGAAATACAGGATGTCAGGGGGTTCTACAGCGAGAAGTTTGGTGTGGTCTTTTAGGGAGTGACCGGGAGTGCGGAAAATTTTCGAGAAGTTCACCCCTTCGGATTTCCGCTTCCTTGCCGAGGTCTTCTGCCGGGGAGGGGAAGAAAAGGCTTTTCTTTCGCTTGTAGAGAAGGACCCCGAAACCCTTGACCAGATCCTGGAGAATGACCTCCTTTTCCAGCGAGTGGCCCAGGATGAACGTCTCTTCGTGCAGGTTAGTCCGTATCTCTACTTTGAGCTTTTGCTCCGGCGGGCCATTCGGGATATTGAGCGAGAGTCGTACACGCTTGAGCGCATCGGGTACCGGACGGTGGTTCCCGTATTCGATGGGAAAAAGGTCCTTGAAGTTCTTGCCCGGGACGCTCTGCGAGACTACCTGGTCGAGCTTCTCGTGTCCTTTATCCGGATTAACCACATCACGGTGTACATTCGCCGGGGTCGGGGCATCTACCTGAAGAAAACCCTTTCAGACTTTGACCTGGATCTCCTTGCCGAGCTCAGCGAGCGGGTGGAAGAACCGTACCGCTTCATCTTCCTCAAGCGGGCAGGAGACATCGCGCTCTTTGTAAGCGGCATCTTCCCCGAGCAGCTTTTTGGAGAGCTCCATGCCTCCTTTGCCAGGCGTGCCTGGCTGCGGGGCTTCCGGGGGAGAGGAGAGGAGCTCGAGGAAAAGGGCGCGGAACTCTACCGGCGGGCCAGTGAAAGCTCCACAGCCCGGGAGTATCAGCTGGACTCACTCCTCTCCTACATTGCGGAGAACTTCCGCTTCACCAAAAAGCCCTTAAACGTCATGACCGACCGGTATCTGACCTTCCGCAAGTACGATATCTTCCAGGCCCTGCTCAACTGACGCTACAGGTTCCAGCGACCACCGGACCTGCGGAAAAGAGCGAGGGTTTTCTCTTCTCCTTCTTCCTTTAGGAAGGCCATTTCCGGGAAGACCTCCAAGGCCCGGGGGAAAAGGCCATGGAGGTAGGCGATGAGCACACCGTAGTTCGTGATGGGAACGTGGGCACGGGAAGCCTCGTGAATCCGGAAAAGCATTTCCCTGGGGTTGATCATGCATCCCCCGCAGTGGACGATGAGCTGGTATTCGGTAAGGGGCACCGGGACTGTCGGGCCGGCGACGACGTCAAAGTGAAGGTCCACCCCGGTGTACTGCCTGAGCCAGCGGGGGATTTTCACCCGTCCGATGTCGTCGGGGAGAGGGTGGTGGGTGCAAGCCTCAAGGATGAGTACCCGGTCACCGGGCTTCAACCGCTCCACAGCCTTCACCCCTTCCACAAAGGTCTTGAGGTCCCCCTTGTGGCGGGCAAAGAGGATAGAGAAGCTCGTTATGGGGACGGAGGGAGGAACGGCTCCGGCGACCTTGTGGAACACCTGGGAGTCGGTGACCACGAGACGCGGTGGGGTTTTGAGACGCTCCAGGGCTTCGGAAAGCTCCCGCTCTTTGACCACGAGGCTCACCGCATCTGTGTCGAGGATTTCCCGGATGGTCTGCACCTGGGGAAGAATGAGCCGTCCTTTGGGAGCTCCGAGGTCAATGGGCACCACAAGGACCACAAGATCCCCCGGGCGCAGGAGGTCCCGGATGAGGGGCTTTTCCTGAATTCCCTGTCGCAGGACTTCAACAAGGGTAGTCTTGAGGTGGGCGATGCCTTCTCCCGTCCTGGCGCTTGTGCGGAACACAGGGATGTTGAAGTCCTCGGGAGGGTCAAGGGGCCCGGGGATTTCGTCGGTTTTGTTCGCCACCCCAAGGACGAGCACGTTCCGTTCCCGGAGGAGCTTCAGGATTTCCCGCTCTAAAGCGAAGTCGGTTTTGCCATCCCACACAAGAAGAGCCACGTCGCAGCGGTTGAGAATTTCCAGAGACTTTTTCTTCCGGAGTTCTCCCAGGAATCCCTCGTCGTCAAGCCCTGCGGTGTCGATGAGGACCACAGGACCAAAGGGGAGGAGCTCAATAGGCTTGAAGACCGGGTCGGTGGTTGTGCCAGGAATGTCCGAAACAATGGCCACCTCTTGGCCCACTAAGGCATTGATGAGCGAAGACTTCCCCACGTTTCGCCGTCCGAAAATCCCAATGTGCGGTCTCAGGCTACGGGGTGTTCCCTGCATGGTCGCTCCTTTTGAGTTTCCCCATTCCTGGTATCCCGGGTTTCTGTAACTCCGTGGGGTCGAGGATTATTCCGAGTTCCTCTTCGGTGAAAAGCCCCTTCTCAAGAAGGAGCATCCGGAAATCCTTGCCGGTTTTCAAGCACTCAAGGACAAGGAGTGAGGTCTTCTCATGCCCGAGGTAGGGGACCACACAGGTGGCGAGAACAAAGCTTCGCTCGAGGAGTTCCCGGCAGCGACTTTCGTCGGCCCTAATGAGAGGAATGTAGTTTTTCGCCAACACTGTACAGGCAACCCGGAGCTCTTCAATCATGGTGAGGAGGAAGTACGCCACAAAGGGCAGGAGGTGGTTGAGCTCAAGCTGCCCGCTTGAAGCGGCAAAGCTCAGGGCCACGTCTTTGCCCAGAACATCAAGGGCAATGCCCTCAACGTACTCGCAGAGAACCGGGTTCACCTTCCCCGGCATGATGGAGGACCCTTCCTGGAGGGGTGGGAGGACGATTTCTCCGATTCCTGCCCGGGGACCCATGGCAAGAAGCCGCAGGTCGTTCGTGATTTTCCGGAGGTTCACGGCAAGGGTCCGCAGAAGCCCTGAAACTTCAGAGAAGACGTCGAGGTTCTGGGTGTTCTCGAAGGTGTTCATGGCCCGGGCCACAGGAAGCCCTGTAATCTCGTTGAGGTAGGCGATGGCTCGGGCGATGTAGCGAGGGTGAGCGTTGAGTCCGGTCCCCACGGCGGTTCCTCCCAGGTTCACCTCTTTGAGTCTCTCTTTCACCTTCCACAGGCGCCAGCGGTCCCTCCCGATGGCTTCGGCCCAGGCACCGAACTCCATCCCCAGGGTCACGGGAACGGCGTCCTGGAGCTCGGTACGGCCGACCTTGAGGATTCCTGCAAACTCCCTTTCCTTCTTTTGGAGGGCGTCCTGAAGGGCCACGATGGCCTTTTCCAGCTCCTCCATCTCCCACAGGGCGGCAACCCTTAGAGCCGTGGGGAAGACATCATTGGTGGACTGACTGAGGTTCACGATATCGAAGGGGTTTACGATGTCGTAGCGTCCCTTGTCGTATCCAAGAATTTCCAGGGCGCGGTTGGCGATAACCTCGTTCACGTTCATGTTCAGGGAGGTTCCTGCCCCACCCTGGAAAATGGGAACGATGATTTCCTCATCCCACCGCCCTGCCATACCCTCCTCGCAGGCCTTGAGGATGGCCGAGGCAACAGGTTCCTCTAAAAGCCCAACCTCAAGGTTTGCCCTGGCGCAGGCCCACTTCACGGCAAAAAATGCCCGAATGAGCGGCCGGGGCACAGGGAGCGAAAGTGGGAAATTCTCCCTCGCCCGCAGAGCGTGAATCCCAAAGTACCGGTCTTCCGGGATTTCCTTTTCCCCCAGGAAATCCTGCTCTCTCCGCATGCTCTCTCTCAGTGCCGGAAGTGCCGCACTCCGGTGAAGACCATGGGGATGCCCAGGCGGTTGCAGGCTGCGATAGACTCCTCATCCCGGATGGAGCCTCCAGGCTGAATGATGGCACGGATACCGTGCTTTCCAGCTTCCTCCACAACGTCAGAGAAGGGGAAGAAGGCATCAGAAGCCAGGACGGCTCCCTGCTCTCTTCCCTGGGCTTTGGCAATGGCTATGCGGAGGGCATCAATCCGGCTCATTTGTCCTGCGCCAATCCCCACAGTCTTTCGGTCTTTCGCCAGCACTATGGCGTTGGACTTGACGTATTTGGCCACGGTGAAGGCAAAGAGCAGGTCCTCAAGGTCGTCTTCTTTGGGTCTCACCTCGGTAACCACCCGGAGGTCCTCCCGGCTGGCCGTTATCACGTCGTTCTCCTGAAGGAGGAATCCCCCGTCGATTTTCTTGAGGTCCCAGAAAGCCGGAGAAAGAAGAGGTGCAGCGAGGATACGGAGATTCTTCCGCCGGCGCAAAAGTTCCAGGGCTTCTTCTTCGTAAGCGGGAGCGATGAAGACCTCGAGGAAGAGATTGCCGAAGACCTCAACGCTTGCTTTTGTGACCGTCCGGTTCATAGCCACAATCCCGCCAAAGGCCGAGACGGGGTCAGCTTCAAGGGCAAAGCGGGCTGCCTCGGCGAGGTCCTCGTGCACGGCGACGCCACAGGGGTTGTTGTGCTTTACGATGACTACGGCAGGTTCTTGGAATTCCCGGACGAGGCTGTAGGCTGCCTGAACGTCGTAGATGTTGTTGAAGGAGAGCTCTTTGCCTTCGGCAAGAACCTCAAGGTGCCTCCAGAATCCCTCTGGGTCAAGGGAGAGGTCCTCGTAGAGCGCTCCTTTCTGGTGGGGGTTTTCACCGTACCGGAGGGATGAGGCTTTCCTAAGGTGGATGGCAAGATACATTGGGAGGGTGTCTTCGCTTCGGGCACTCACTTTACTGAGGTAAGTGGCAATGGTGCTGTCGTACTGCGAGGTTCGCGCAAAGGCTTCAATGGCCCACTGGAGGGATTTCTCCTCGGGGAAATACCCGTTGTGCTCTTCGAGTTCTGCGAGGAGCTCCGGGTACTGAGAAGGAGAGGAAACACAGACGACGTGTTTCCAGTTTTTCGCTGCTGCTCGAAGGAGCGTCACGCCACCAATGTCGATTTCCTCAACGAGGACCTCGAGGTTTTGCTCTCCCTCCTTCACCTTCTTTTCGAAAGGATAAAGGTTACAGACAACAAGGTCAATGGGGTCGATACCGTGGCGTTTCAGGTCTTCCATATCCTCAGGGAGGTTCCGCCGCGCAAGGATTCCTCCCTCAATCCGGGGATGGAGCGTCTTCACCCGCCCTCCGAGGATTTCCGGAAAGCCCGTGACCTCCGAAACCTCGAGGACCTCAAGGTGGAGTTCTCTCAGGAATCTCGCCGTTCCCCCGGTGGCGAGAAGGCGCACCCCCAGGGCGCTGAGGTGCTGTGCGAGCTCCCCAAGACCTGTTTTGTCGGAAACACTGAGAAGCGCTGTGGTCACCCGAATCATGGACAACACCCTCCTGCGTCCTTTTCTCCATTGTACCGGAGAGGAGGGGTCTTGAAAAGGACGGCTGTGGTACAATACCGGAGCGCCTTGTAGTAGAATGAGAGGAAAGGGAGTGGGGCCTGTGGAGAGAGCGAAAGTCCTCGTCATTGGCAGCCTCAATATGGACATGGTGCTCAGGATTGAGCGCATGCCTGAAGTGGGGGAAAACCTCTTCGTTCGAGAGTTCTCCATGTTCCCAGGAGGCAAAGGGAACAACCAGGCCATTGCCTGTGCCCGCCTGGGGGCACTGGTGAGCATGATTGGCAAGGTGGGGGACGACGATTTCGGTGCCCGTCTCCTTCTGAACCTCGAGCAGGAGAACGTGGATTACGCCTTTGTGACCAAGCAACCGCTCACCCACACGGGGCTGGCCTTCATCTTCATCGACGAGCGAGGGGAGAACCGGATTCTCGTTGCCCCGGGGGCGAACATGAAGCTCTCGGTGCAGGATGTGGAGAACGCGCTGGAGCTCTTCAAATCCTGCGACTTCCTGCTTCTGCAGCTTGAGGTCCCCCACGAGGTGGTCCGGCGGGCTATTGAGGTTGCCCACCGGTTCGGCATGGTCGTGGTCCTAAACCCTGCTCCGGCTCAGGAGTTCCCCATCGAGATCTTGACGGCCAGTGATATAATGACTCCAAACAAGTACGAAGCGGAAGTGCTAAGCGGTGTCACCATTACGACCCTCGAGGATGCGGTGCGGGTACTCCGGGTTCTTCGCCAGCGTACCCGGGCTCGCACAGTGATCACCCTGGGGGACCAGGGGGCCATCGCCAGCGTGGACGATACGACGTGTGTGTACCTCCCTCCCCGAAAAGTCCAGGTTGAGGACACCACCGCCGCAGGCGATGCCTTCAATGCCGGGCTTTTAGTGGGCATCGCTCAGGGGAAGGGCTGGGTGGGCGCCCTGAAACTGGCCAACACCGCTGGAGCCATTGCCTGTACCAGGGTTGGCGCGCAGAGTGCTCTGCCTTCCATGCGGGACCTTGAGCGGTTCCTCGAAGAACACGGCGAGGGAGAGGTTGAGTTTCTGAGTGTTTGAGGTGTCCATGGGTGACACGGTAACCATTCTCTTGCGCCTTTTTGCTGCCTTTGTGGCGGGGGGCATCATTGGCTGGCAGAGGGAACGGGCAGAGAAACCCGCAGGTCTCAGAACTCATATCCTCGTGTGCCTTGGTTCTGCCCTGATGACCCTGGTTTCCGTCTTCTTTTTTGGGAGGATTGGTTCTGACCCGGCCCGTATCACGGCCCAGATTGTGAGCGGCATCGGGTTTCTGGGAGCGGGCACCATCTTCCGGTACGGTTCGACCATTGCCGGACTCACCACGGCGGCAAGTCTCTGGGCCACCTGTGGGGTGGGTATCGCCATGGGAGTGGGGATGTTCACCCTGGGGTTTGCCGGGGTAGGATTCATTCTTCTTGTCCTCTGGCTTCTTGAGTACTTCGAAGGGCACTTCCTCAAAACCAAGGGTGGTCTCTCTATAGAACTTGTGCTCCGCGACGAGCCCGGAGCCTTAGGGAAGGTGGGAACACTCCTTGGCGAACTCGGAGTGAACATCGCCGCCGCCAGGGTTCAGAGAGAGCGTGAAGGAAGAGTGCTCTGTTTACTCTTCACCCATGCTCCCAGAGGCACCGGTGTGGTGGAGATTGCTTCGGCTCTGCGTGGGCTTTCTGTAGTGGAGGACCTTGAGATCCGGTAAGGAAGGGATGGGTGTATGGAGATAAAGGCGCCTCGGGGAACACGGGATATTCTCGGCGAAGAGGTGGCACTCTGGCAGTACCTTGAGGAGGTTGTGCGCCGGAATGCCCATCTTTTTGGATACGAGGAAATCCGGACCCCTGTTTTCGAGCACACGGAACTCTTCGCCCGCGGGGTGGGAGAAGAAACCGACATCGTGCAGAAGGAGATGTACACTTTCACCGATAAAGGGGGAAGGAGCATCACCCTTCGACCGGAAGGGACGGCTCCGGTAGTGCGGGCGTACCTTGAGCACGGGTTCTTCGTCCGGGACCCCCGCGTCCGGTGGTACTACCTCGGCCCCATGTTCCGTTACGAGCGTCCCCAGGCGGGACGCATGCGCCAGTTCCACCAGTTCGGTTTTGAGGCTTTAGGGTTCCAGGACCCGGCCTGTGATGCTGAAATCATCCTTCTTGCCTGGACGATTTATCGGGAACTCGGTCTTTCTGACCTTTCCCTTGAACTCAACAGCATTGGCTGTCCCCTCTGCAAGCCCCACTACGTGCGGCGGCTTCGGGAGTACCTGGAGAGCCGTAAAGACGTGCTCTGCGAGAACTGCAAAAGGCGCCTTGTGGAGAATCCGCTTCGGGTTCTCGATTGCAAGAACGAAACGTGCCAGGCGGTGTTCCGCGAGGCGTCTTTCCCAAGTATTCAGGACTTCCTCTGTACTGAGTGCCGCAGGCATGAGGAGCGACTCTTTTCCCTCCTAACACGCCTTGGCATCCCCTTTGTGGTCAACCCCCGTCTGGTCCGGGGTCTTGATTACTACACCCGTACGGTGTTTGAAGTTAAGGTTCACACCTTAGGGGCTCAGGATGCCATTGGCGGTGGAGGGAGGTACGATGGCCTGGCACGGGTTCTTGGAGGTCCTGAGGTTCCGGGAGTTGGGTTTGCGGCGGGCATGGAACGCATTGTCCTTCTCCTTGAACGGAGCGGTTTTCCCCGGAAGGATGCCTTTCGGGTTTACCTTGCTCCTCAGGATGAGGAGGGGGAGAAGGACCTCCTCGCGCTGAGTCAAGTTCTTCATGAAGCAGGCATCCCCTTCTGTCTTGACTTTGCCAGCAAAAACCTCAGGTACCATCTGAAACGGGCGCAGAAAATGGGCGTGCGCTTTGTGGTCATTGCCGGGGAAGAGGAACGGAAAAACGAAGGCTTTTCCCTCAAAGACCTTGCTTCGGGGGAGCAGATGCTCCTTTCCCGAGAAGAACTCCTCGGGCGACTGCGAAAGGAGCGGGAGGCATGCTGAGGACCCATACCTGTGGTGAGCTCCGCAAAACCGACGTGGGTAAGGAGGTTATCCTTGCAGGCTGGGTGCACCGAATTCGGGACCATGGGGGTATCATTTTCCTGGACCTCCGGGATCGCTTCGGGATTACCCAGGTCGTGGTGAGTTCGGAGAACGAAAAGGCCTATGAGGTTGCTGCATCTGTCCGTCCCGAATACGTGGTGCAGGTGAAGGGCGTTGTCAGGGAACGGCCTGAGGGTCTAACTAATCCCCGTCTGGCCACTGGGGACATTGAGGTCCATGCACTGACATTCGTGGTGCTCTCGCCTTCTGAGCTCCCGCCCTTTGAGATTGAGGGGAGAAAGGAAGTCGATGAATCCCTTCGCCTCCGTTACAGATACCTGGATCTTCGGCGATCCAAAATGCAGGAAAACCTCATGCTGCGCCATAAAGCGGCGCAGAGCATCCGCCGGTTCCTTACCGAGCGTGGTTTTGTTGAGGTCGAAACTCCTTTCCTCACGAAGAGCACACCTGAGGGTGCCCGGGATTTCCTTGTTCCCAGCCGTCTGAATCCTGGCTCCTTCTACGCCCTGCCCCAGTCGCCCCAGCTCTTCAAGCAGCTCCTCATGGTGGCTGGCTTTGACCGGTACTTTCAGATTGTCCGGTGTTTCCGCGACGAGGACCTTCGGGCCGACCGGCAACCCGAGTTCACCCAGGTGGACATCGAAATGTCCTTTGTGGACCGGGAGGATGTGCTGCGGCTTGTGGAAGAACTCATGCAGCACGTTTTCGCCGAGGTGCTTGAGGTGACCCTGGAGATTCCTTTCCCGCGCCTGACGTATGAGGAAGCCCTGAAAAAGTACGGCACGGACAAGCCGGACCTTCGCTTCTCTCTCGCTATCGACGACCTCACACCGCTTTTCCTTGAGGAGGGAGGGAGCGTGCTTCCCCCCGGGGAAAAAGGCCGTGTTGTCTTCCGGGGGCTTTTCGTGCCCCAGGACCATTCTCTCTCCCGGAAAAAGCTCGACCTCTTTGCGGCGGAGGCAAGGGAAAGACACCTTGCCCTTTCTTGGGTTCGAAAGACCCAGGAGGACTTTTCCTCTCCTCTCAAGGGGAAGGTTCCCGAAACGCTCTTCCAGCGCCTTTTGGCGAGATACTCCTTTGGTGAGGGTTCGGTGCTCCTTGTGTCCTGGGGGGAGGAAGAGGTTCTCCAGGAGTTTCTGGGGAATCTCCGGGTACGGCTTGGAAGAGAAATACCTGAGAAAGAACGTTTCGCCTTTGTGTGGGTTGTGGACTTTCCCCTTCTTGAGTGGAGCGAGGAAGAGAAGCGCTGGGTTTCGGTTCACCACCCCTTCACGGCTCCCTTTGACGAGGATATTCCCCTTCTTGACGAGCATCCAGAGCGTGTTCGGGCAAAGGCTTACGACCTCGTCCTCAACGGGTACGAGGTTGGTGGGGGCAGTATCCGGATTCACCGGAGGGACCTTCAGGAGAAAATCTTCTCCCGCCTCAGCTTGACGGAGCGGGAAATCCAGGAGAAATTTGGTTTCTTTGTGGAGGCACTGCAGTTTGGTTGTCCTCCCCATGGAGGCATCGCTTTGGGTTTCGATCGGCTGGTGATGCTCCTCTGCGGTGAAGATTCCATCCGGGAAGTCATCGCCTTTCCCAAAACGCAAAAGGGTGTGTGCCTGCTCACTGGTGCTCCGTCTCCGGTGGAGAAGGAGCAGCTCGATATCCTTGGCATTGCCCTCAAGAAGGAAAAGCGGTAGCCGGGGTTTCGACCCCTGGTTTTCCAGGCTTTTTGAGCGTCATTGCAAAAGGCGAGGGCTTGTGCTATTATCTTGGCAGAAGTCGGTTTGTGACCCTGCTTTGCGCGTGATGTCAAATGAGGCTTTGACCCAACACCCTTGTCCAGGGAGCCTGGACTCCGGAAGAGCCGTGGTTCTTCTGGGAGGGCACCCACCTTTTGGAGGACGAGGATCAAAGCGGTTGACACACGGCAAAAGCGGGGTCACACTGTGAGGAAGGAGCGTGTTGGGTGTGGAAAACGAGAAAGCAATGGAGCTGCTCCACGAAAACCTCGAACAAATCCGCATGGTGCGACCCGGAGACCTCATCAAGGGAAAGGTCATTAAAAAGGGTGACGAAGGCTACTTCGTGAACATCAACTATAAAGCCGAGGGCATTCTCCCTCTCCGGGAACGGGCTCAGGGGAGAGAAGGTGAGGTAGAGCACGATCTCGAAGAGGGAGAGGAAATCTGGGTCATGGTGACCCGCATCGACGATCAGGGGTATGTATGGCTGTCCCGGGAACAGGCCCGTTACCAGGGAGCCTGGATTGACATAGAGGAGAGCAGAGACCAGGGGAAGGTCCTCACGGCAAAGGTCAAGCGAAAGGTCAAGGGTGGGCTCATTGTGGATATTGGGGTGAACGCTTTTCTCCCCGCTTCCTGTGTTGATGTCGTTCCCCGGAATCTCGACGAGTTCATCGACCAGTCGATTCAGGTGAAGGTCATCGAGGCCGACCGCAAGACCCGCAACGTCATTGTGTCTCGCCGGGCGGTGATTGAAGAGGAACTCGCCCGTCGCCGCCAGGAGACCATCGCCTCGCTTGAAGTCGGTCAGGTTCGAAAGGGCGTTGTGAAGAACATCACCAATTTCGGTGTCTTTGTGGACCTCGGAGGCATTGACGGGCTCTTGCATATCTCTGAGATTTCCTGGGGCAAAGTCGGCAAACTCGAGGACCTTTTCAAAAAGGGTGACGAAATCGAGGTCAAGGTCATCGCCTGGGATCCGGAGAAAGAGGAAATCAGCCTCAGCCTGAAACGCCTCACTCCTGATCCGTGGGAGCGCTTCGTCCAGGAAGTGAAGGTTGGCGACGTCGTCAAGGGGAAGGTCGTCTCCCTGAAGGAGTTCGGGGTGTTTGTGGAGATTGAAGAGGGCGTGGAGGGGCTCATCCACATTTCGGACCTCTCCTGGGGGTATGTGAAGCATCCCCGGGAAGTGGTGAAAGTCGGCGATATTGTGGAGGCCAAAGTTCTCGAAATTGACCCTGAGCGGCGTCGCATTTCCCTCGGTCTCAAACAGATTTTCCCTGATCCTTGGGAGAACATCGAGGAGAAGTATCCTGTGGGAAGCACCGTTCGCGTCCGGGTGAACAAGGTGAGCACCAGGGGAGCGCTGGTTGAGGTGGAGGAGGGCGTTGAGGGTCGTATCCCCCTTGAGGAGCTCTCTTGGAAGCGGGTTACCCGGGTGAACGACGTGGTGCGGCGGAACCAGCTTGTGGAAGCCAAGGTTCTCGCCATTGACCGGGAAAGCCGGCAGCTCACCCTGAGCCTGCGGGCGCTCCGTCCCAATCCCTGGGAAGAGGCGCAGACGAGGTGGCAGGTTGGGGACATCGTCGAGGGGAAGATTCAGCGCCTCATGAATTTCGGTGCCTTTGTGGAGCTTGCCCCTGAGATTGAAGCCCTGCTTCCCCTTTCTGAAATTGCCTGGGAGCCGGTGAAGCACCCCAGTCAGGTCTTCAAAAAAGGGCAGACGGTTTCGCTGAAGATTATTGAGTTCAAGCCGGAAGAGCAGCGCATTGTGGTGAGCCGCAAGGCACTCCTCCCGGATCCCTGGGAAATCATCAAAACCCGGTATCCTCTGGGGAGCATCCACGAGGGGAAGGTTGTCCGACTGGTGGATTTTGGCGCCTTTGTGGAGCTTGAAGAGGGCTGGGATGGTCTCGTTCACATCTCGGAAATCGCCGAAGAGCGCATCAGTTCTCCCCAGGAGGTTCTCAAAGAGGGCGACGTCGTCAAGGTCAAGGTCATCAAGCTCGATGATGCTGAGCGGAAGATTGGCCTGAGCATCAAGCAGGCGCTGCGGGAGGAAGAGGAGAAAGCCCGCAAAGAACAGACTCAAGAAGGAAAAATCACCCTTGGGGACGTCATTGGGGAGAAACTGGCGACCATTCTGAACAACCTGAAAAAATGAACGTCCCGTTGGAAAAACCGGCTCTTTCTGCCCTTGCCCGCGCCATCATTGAAGAAATCCGGGAAGTGGCTTCTTGCTTTCGACAAACCGTTGTGGCCTTTTCGGGAGGGATGGACAGCACCGTTACGCTTTTTTTGGCCTGCGAGGCTCTGGGACGGAGAAAGGTCGTTTCCTGCACCGTTGACTGGGGGCCGTATCTTCCCCAGAAGGCCCGTGAAAACATTCGCTTCCTTGTGGAGCACTTTGGGGTGGAGCACATCATGCTCCCCGGCCAGAGTGTGCTTGAAGAGGTGGCAAAGGGTGGTCCCTCCTGTAACCTCTGCACAAAAAAAGCAAAACTCGCCCGCATTCGGGAGTACTTCGGAGAAGGTACGCTGATTCTTGGTGGGGCCAACAAAAGCGACAGCTGGGGCAACCGGGGGGTGAAGTTCCTCAGGGATACTTTTTCGCCGCTCTTTGACCTGGGGAAGGAAGAAATTGCCGCTTTAGCGGCGTTCCTTGGTGTCCCCATCCGCCGGATCGGAGAACACGCCGTCCGGGAAGGGTGTTTCCTCAAACACCTCTTGAAACCCCTGGCCTCTCCCTCTTTCCACGGTCAGGCGGTGGTGGAAGCCAACGAACTCCTTCTTGAGGTGCTCGATGAGGCAGGGTATGCAAGGGACCTTGCGAACGTCACCGTTGTGGGCCCCTTGCGGGAGAACATCGCCCTGGTGAACGTGTCTCCTCTGCCCGGGGAGCCTCTAAGGACCAGGATTCTTGAGGGCCTTTCGGCCCTTCCTTCCCTTTCCCGGGTAATCCTTGTGGATGGACCTCTGCGACTTGTGGTTCGGGCCAATCCCGGCATTTACCGCAACGAGCTCTCCCAATTCTGGCTCGCGCGGGGGAGGATACAGCCGGAATTCGCCTTCCCTGTGGAGTGTGTTTTCCTCCCTTCCACCAACAGGCGGTTGCGAACCTTTCACGTTGTGGACGTCGTAAAGGAGCGATGACCGTGTACTCAAGCAGGGACATCCGGAATCTCTTCCTTTCCTTTTTCAGGAACCGGGGTCACGAGGTTCTGCCCAGTGCTTCGCTTGTCCCTCAAGACCCGACACTCCTTCTCACCATCGCCGGCATGGTGCCTTTTAAGCCCATCTTCCTCGGGCAGGTGAAGCCGAGTTTCCGGCGAGTCTGCACGGTCCAGAAGTGCGTCCGGGTGAGCGACCTGGAGAAGGTCGGCTATACCCCAAGGCACCATACCTTCTTCGAGATGCTTGGCAACTTCTCCTTCGGGGACTACTTCAAAAAGGAGGCCTGCCAGTGGGCCTGGGAGTTCCTCACGGAAGAACTCCGCCTTCCGGTGGAGCGCCTTTCGGTTTCGGTGCACGAAAAGGATGAGGAGGCCTTTCGTATCTGGAGAGATATCGTTGGGCTTCCGGAGGAGAAAATCGTTTTTCTTGGAGATGAGGACAACTTCTGGGCTTCAGGACCGGTGGGGCCCTGCGGGTACTGCTCGGAGATTTACTACGATACCGGGGAAGAGCGGGGTTGCGGGAGGGAGGACTGCCGCCCGGGGTGTGATTGCGACCGGTTCTTGGAGGTCTGGAATCTCGTCTTCATGGAGTTCGACCGCCAGTCCGATGGGACTTTGCGGGAGCTCCCGAGCAAGAACATCGATACCGGCATGGGTCTTGAGCGCATTAGCGCCGTGGTGCAAAATGTGGAATCCAACTTCGAAACGGACCTCTTCCTTCCCCTTATCCGGTCTCTTGAGGGGTTGAGCGGGGTTCCCTATGAAAAGGAAAAACCTGCCTTCCGCCTCATTGCCGACCACTCCCGTGCGGTGGCTTTCCTCATTGCCGATGGAGTGTACCCGGCCAATGAGGGGCGGGGGTACGTTCTGCGGCGGCTCATCCGTCGGGCCCACCGTTTCGGGAAAAAGCTTGGCCTTGTGAAGCCTTTCCTGCATGAGCTCGCCTTCCGGGTTGTGGAGCTTATGGACGATGTGTATCCAGAGCTCCGAAGAAACGAAACGACCATTGCCCAGGTCGTCTTCCAGGAGGAGAAGCGCTTTGAGGATACCCTTGCCCTTGGATTTGCCCGCCTTGAAGAGCTCCTTGAAGAAGCCAGGGCGAAGAACGCAAGAACAATCCCGGGCCGGGAAATCTTCAGGCTCTACGATACCTATGGCCTGCCCCTTGACTTTACCCAGGAGGTGCTGAGGGAAGAGGGATTCTCCTTCTCTCAGGAGGAGTTCGAGGAAGAGATGGAGCGTCAGAGAGCCCGTGCCCGGAAAGCCCAGGAGGAGAGACTCTCTGGCCTTAAGGGACAGAAAAAGGAAGAGGAGCTCTTTTCTGGCTTTCGCTCGACTTTCGTGGGGTACGACCGTCTTTCTGCAGAGAGCGTGCTCCTTGCCCTCTCTGATGGCAATGAGCTCATTCCCGAGGCTCCCCAGGGTGCGGAGGTGCTCTTTGTGCTCGATGTCACCCCCTTCTATGCAGAGAAGGGCGGGCAGGAGTGGGATACCGGGTGGTTTGTGACGCCCTCGGGAAGGGTGGAGGTCCTCCAGGTCAGCGGTCCCTCGGCAGCCCTTTCCGTGCACCGGGGGATCGTCCGGGAGGGGAAAGTCAAGGTGGGTGAACGGGGGAAGGCGCTCGTCAACGAGAAGCGTCGCCGGGGTCTTGAAACCCACCACACGGTCACACACCTTCTCCACCGGGCCCTGCGGGAGGTTCTTGGAGAGCAGGTGAAGCAGGCGGGGTCCTTTGTGGGGGAGGAGAGCCTTCGCTTCGACTTCACCCATTTTGCTCCCTTGAGCGATGAGGAGCTTGAAGCGGTGGAGAGAAGGGTCAACGAGAAAATCGCCGAGGACCTCCCGGTGTACGTGAGTTTCAGCTCCCTTGAAGAAGCCCAGGAACGCGGCGTGGTGGCCCTCTTTGGGGAGAAGTACGAGTTTCCGGTACGGATTGTCCGGGTGGGAGATTACACGGCGGAGCTCTGTGGAGGGACACACCTCAGGCGAACTAGTGAAGCTCTGGCATTTGTGATTCTCTCAGAGTCAAGCATTGGCGCCGGTATCCGGCGCATTGAGGCTGTGGCAGGGTGGAGGGCTCTTGAGATGCTCCGTGCCTCCCGGAAGGTCCTGCAGGGGGTGCGGGGACTTCTCAATGTTGAGGAAGCTCACCTTCTAAGGACGCTTGAGGAGCTCCTTGAGGAGAACAGAAATCTCCGGAAACTCCTTGCCCGGGAAAGGAAAGAGCGTATCCTCCGGGAGCTTTGGGAAAAGCTTGAAAAAATGCCTCAGGGGTCACTGCTTTTTGCCTACCTTTTTGAGGATGGCCTGGACCTTGAGCTTTTGCGGGAAGTTGCCGATGTCCTGCGCAGTGCACTCTCCCGGGGTGCCATTGCCCTGGGGACGGCCGAGGGGGAGAAGGTGAAGGGCATCATCGCCGGAGTGGGGCTTGGGGGAGGAACGAACCTCGGAGCGTTTCTGCGGGAGATCTCCAGGACCATTGGAGGAGGTGGGGGAGGGAAACCCCATTTCGCCCAGTTTGGGGGAATTCCGAGATCCCGCTGGGGAGAGTTTCTGAAGTACCTTGAAGAGTTCCTGAAAGCCCATGAAGCGGGTCATGGCCCTTGATGTGGGGGAAAAGCGCATTGGCATTGCCATGAACTGGGGGACGGGACTTGCTTTTCCCTATCGGATGCTCCCCCGAAAGGGGAAGGACGACGTTGCCCGTATCCTTGCCCTTGCCCGGGAATGCTATATCGACACCATCGTCCTCGGTTTCCCATCCGTACCGACGGCACAAAAGGAAAGGAGGCTGAAGCCCTGGAGGAATTTGCCGCAGAACTCCGACAGCATTTCCCCGGAGAAGTGGTCCTTGTTGATGAGCGTTTTTCCACGAGAGAGGCTGAACGCCACCTCCTCGACCTTGATACGAGCCGGGCAAAGAGGAAACGCCTCGTTGATAAGATTGCCGCCTGCCTCATCCTCGAGACGTACCTTGCGAGGGAGAGGGTATGAAGTCCTGGATTGTTCTGCTTGTAGCTTTGGTGCTCCTTGGGTGGGTGTTCGTGGACTTTGCCTTTTTCTTCGACCACTCCCTTGGGGTACCAAAAGACGTTGTCATCCCGAAGGGTATGTCGCTTTCTGGTGTTGCTCATCTTCTTGAAAAGGAGGGCATCACCTCGTCCTTTCGTTTCCTGGTCTTCGCCCTGCTTTCCCGAAAGACTACTCCCATCGCCGGGCAGTACCGCCTGTGGCCGGGTATGCCAGTGGCTTCGATTGTACGCCTCCTTTCCCAGGGTCCGCCGCGGGTCCGGGTGACCTTCCCTGAAGGCTTCACCGCAGAGCAGATGGCCGAAGTCCTCGAGCGCCTCGGGGTGTGCAGGAAGGAGGAGTACCTCGCTTTTGTGGCACATCCTGAGCACTTTGCTCGACCCTGGCTTTCTGGGGCAAAGAGCCTTGAGGGTTTCCTCTTCCCCGACACCTACTTCCTCCAGGTTCCCACACCTCCTTCTGAGGCCATCGCCCTGCAGCTTGACCGTTTTGAGGAGCTCGTCCTCCCCCTCTTTTCCGGGAAGGAAGCTTCGTTCCTTGAGAGCATCGTCCTTGCCTCCATCGTGGAGAAGGAAGCACGTCTGCGGGAGGAAAAGCCCCTCGTGGCCTCGGTCTTCCTGAACCGTCTGCGGAAGAACATGCGCCTGCAGTCCTGCGCAACGGTGGTGTACGCCATCAAAAAGGAAAAGGGCGTGAGCGTCACATCGCTTCGGGAAGAAGACCTTGCCTTCCCCTCCCCCTTCAACACCTACCTCCATGAGGGGCTTCCGCCCCATGCCATCTGCAACCCGGGTCTTGACGCTATCCGGGCGGTCCTTGAGCCGGCGCAGACGGATTATCTCTACTTCGTCCTCCAGGAGGACGGAAAGCACGCCTTTGCCCGGACGTATGAAGAACACCTGAAGAACAAACGAGGTGCCCCGTGAGGAGTCTCTGGCAGTGGTTTTTTCCCAAGCTCTTCGTGAACGACCTCTGGGAAATTGACCTTGAGAAACTCAAGGGCCTGGGTATTCGCGGGCTCATCGTGGACCTTGACAATACCCTGGTGGCCTGGAATGCCTATGACCTTGAGGAACGTGTCCTCCGGTGGGTGGAAAGGGCGAAATCCCAGGGGTTTGCCATCTGCATCGTATCCAACGCTCTCAAGGAGCGGGTGACCTATTTCTCGAGGCTCCTCGCCATTCCCGGGATTTCAAAAGCCCAGAAACCCCGCCGGGGAGCTTTCCGGGCAGCGCTGCAGGAACTCGGCCTTTCCCGGGGTGAAGTCGCCGTCATCGGGGACCAGGTATTTACAGATGTTTTCGGGGGGAACCGCCTGGGGCTCTACACTATCCTTGTTCGGCCGATTTCCCGGCGCGAGTTTGTTACGACGCGTCTGGGAAGAATCGTTGAGCGGTGGATTCTCCGGAGGTTCAATCCCCATGATTAGCGCCTCGACAAAGCTCCTTGCCCTCATCGGGCATCCTGTGGCTCATTCCCTGTCCCCCGTGTTCCAGAATGCCGCGCTGCAGCATCTTCGCCTCCCTTTCGTGTACCTTGCCTTTGATATCCCGGAAGATCGGCTTGAAGAGGCCGTCCGGGCCTTCCGGGTCCTTGGGGTTTCGGGTTTCAACGTCACCGTTCCCTACAAGGAGGCCATCTGTCCCTTCCTTGATGCCCTTGAGGGTGAAGCAGAGCTTCTCCGTTCGGTGAACGCCGTGGTAGAGCGGCAAGGGAAATTCCTGGGCTACAACACCGACGTCTATGGTTTTGAGAAGAGCCTTGAAGAAGAGGGGGTTGAGGTTCGGGGGAGGACCTTTCTGCTTTTTGGGGCTGGGGGAACGGCCCGCTCCGTCCTTTTTGTCCTTGCTAAGAGAGGCGCTGGAAAAGTCCTCATCACCAACCGCACGAAGAGCCGGGCTGAGGCTTTAGCCCGCTGGGGAAAAGAAGCCCTCGGGCTTTCCTGTGAGGTCCTCGAGTGGATGGGGGACCAGGGTCTCTGCGGGGGTACGGTCCTGAGGTTGCGGTCCGTGAGTGGTATAATAAATGCGACCGCTCTTGGGCTTTCCGGGGAGGTGCCTCCGGTTCCCTGGGAGTTTCTCCCATCTCTTGAAGTGGTCTGTGACGTGGTGTACCACAGGGAGGGGACGCCTCTTGTGCAGGAGGCGAAAAAGCGGGGTCTCAAAAGCTTTGACGGCAAGCGCATGCTCCTCCACCAGGGAGCCCGGAGTTTCTTCCTCTTCACGGGGGTTCCAGCTCCCCTTCCGGTCATGGAGGAGGCGCTTTCTGGGGGGTGAGTATGGAGGACCGTACTTTTCGCCCCAGAAGGCTTGGGGAGATTCTCTTGGCAAAGTACAGGATTACCCCGGAGCAGCTTGAGAAGGCGCTTGAAGAGCAGAAAAAAACCGGGGGGAAGCTTGGGGAAATCCTCCAAAAGATGGGCCTTGTGGAGAGCAAGGAAGTGTACGAGGCCCTGGCGGAGCAGCTGGGCATCCCCTATGTGGACCTCGACAGCTACGTCATTGACCCCCGGGTGGTGACCCTCCTTCCTGAGAAATTCTGCCGCCAGCACCAGGTTGTCCCCGTCGGAGAGGAGAAAAACACCCTGATTCTTGCCATGGCCAACCCCGTGGATGTTGTAGCCATTGACCGGGTGCGGCTCATGACGAAAAAAGAAGTGAAACCGGTGATGGCCTCTCCCCAAGACATCGAGAAGGTTCTCAACGCCTACTACGGCATAGGGGAGTCGGTGGAGGAGCTCATCAGGGAGGCGGAGACCCGGGAGAGCCTGGTCCTTCCTGAGGAAGAGGAAGAACTCAAAATCGACCAGCTCAAAGCCCTCGGGGAAGAGGCCCCCATCATCCGGGTGGTCAACATGCTCATTCTCCAGGCCATTCGCTCGGGAGCAAGCGACATCCACATCGAACCTCAGGAAGACCAGGTGCGCATCCGTTTCCGGATTGACGGGATTCTCCACGATGTCACCTCCACCTCCATTCAGGTGCATCCGGCGCTTGTCTCCCGCATCAAGATTCTCTCCCGGATGAACATCGCTGAGCGCCGTCTCCCTCAGGACGGTCGCTTCCAGGTGACCGTCGACAACCGGACCGTGGATTTCCGGGTTTCGTCCCTTCCCACCATTTTCGGTGAGAAAATCGTCATGCGGATTCTCGATAAATCCACGCTCCTCCTTGACCTTGACCGTCTGGGGTTTGAGGAGGAGGACCTCGAGAAGTTCTACCGCCTCATCCAGCACCCCTACGGGATGATTCTCCTCACTGGCCCCACAGGAAGCGGCAAAACCACGACGCTCTATTCCGCCCTCAACTTCATTAATAAACCTGACCTCAACATCATCACCATCGAAGACCCGGTGGAGTACCGCCTGCCGGGCATCAACCAGGTCCAGGTCCGCCCCAAAATCGGCCTCACCTTCGCCAATACCCTCCGGGCCATCATGCGCCAGGACCCTGACGTCATCATGGTGGGGGAAATCCGGGACTACGAAACGGCAGAAATCGCCATCCACGCTGCTTTGACCGGACACCTCGTCTTCTCCACCCTCCACACGAACACCGCCGCAGGGGCCCTGGTGCGGCTTCAGGAGATGGGGATTCCCTCCTACCTCATTGCCTCGGCCCTCGTTGGGGTTGTGGCCCAGCGCCTGGTTCGGAAAATCTGTGAACGTTGCAAGGTGGAATTTGAGGTGCGGGGACCCATTGCCCGGGAACTCACCGAAGGGAGAGAGGATCGCCTCGTCCTTTTCCGGGGAAAAGGGTGCCCAGAGTGCAACAGGACGGGGTACCGGGGGCGAATCGCCGTGAGCGAGGTCCTCGTCATGGACGATGACCTCCGGGCGCTGGTACTCCGGAATGCCACAGAGAGAGAGCTCACTGAAAAGGCCTGTGAAAAGGGGATGAGAACGCTTCGGGAAAACGCCATCCGCAAGGTCCTCCGGGGTGTGACGACGCTTGAAGAGATGTACCGGATCACGGCAAGGGTGTAAAGAAAGGACGGCTAAAGTTCTCGAACCTTTTGCCGATATCCTGAAATGGAAGGGAAAGCCATGGCCTGGGATATCTTTGAACTCCTTCGAGAGACTGTGAAGCGTGGTGCCTCAGACCTCCATCTCACCGTGGGGATTCCTCCAACCCTTCGCATTCACGGATACCTCGTCCCCCTTGAGGGTCCGTCCTTAAAACCCCAGGACACGGAGTGCTTTGCCCAGACGCTGGCGGGAGAAAAGCGGTGGGCGGAGTTTCTGCAGAACCTGGAGCTCGATTTCTCAGTGGGCATTCCGGACCTTGGCCGCTTCCGGGTGAACGTCTACCGCCAGCGGGGGTCCTGTGGTCTTGCCATCCGGGCGCTGAGCTACCGCATCCCCACGATGGACGAGTTGCATCTTCCCAAGGACGCCTTAGAGCGCCTTGCTTCTCTCCCCCGGGGACTTGTGCTTGTGACCGGTCCCACAGGAAGCGGCAAGTCCACGACCTTAGCCTCGATGATTGAGTACATCAACACCACCCGCTCCTGCCACATCGTGACCATCGAGGATCCCATCGAGTACCTCCACACCCACAAAAAGAGCATCATCAACCAGCGGGAAGTGGGGACCGATACCCCTTCCTTTGAGAGTGCCCTCATCCATGCCCTGCGGGAGGACCCCGATGTGATTCTCGTGGGGGAGATGCGCAGTCTCGAGACCATTGCCATTGCCCTCCAGGCAGCTGAAACAGGGCACCTCGTTCTTGCCACCCTCCACACCAACAACGCCCCTCAGACCGTTGACCGGATTGTCGACGTTTTCCCCCCACACCAGCAGACCCAGGTTCGGGTACAGCTTGCCGGATGCATCCAGGGCATCATCGCCCAGCAGCTCCTCCCCCGCGCTGATGGGAAGGGAAGAATTCCTGCGGTGGAGGTAATGATAGCCAATACCGCCATCCGCAACCTCATCCGGGAAGGCAAAAGCCACCAGCTTTATACCATCATGCAGGCTTCATTTGGCGAGGGGATGGTCACCATGGACCGGGCTCTCTTTGAGCTCTACAGGAAGGGTTTTGTCACTTGGGAAGAGGCCTACTCCCGGGCCATCGACCAGAAGGAATTCGCGAACTGGAGGAATCGATTCTGATGCCGGCCTATGTGTACAAAGCCCGTGACAGAAACGGCAGCGTCTTTTCAGGAAGAGTGGAGGCTCCGGGAATCCGGGAAGCGGTCCTGAGCCTCAGGGAGCGGGGGCTTTTCGTGACCTCCATTGAGGAGGAGAAGCTCTCTGCGCCGAGGAAAGAAGCCTCTCGCGCTCTTTTTGAGGCGAAACGGGTGAAGCTCCAGGAGATGGCCGCCTTTGTGCGGGGACTTTCGGTGATGCTTGAGGCCGGAGTTCCGCTCCTTTCAGCCCTGAGGAGCCTTTCCCAGCAGACGGAAAACCCGTATTTCTCCCGGGTCATTGCTGAGGTGGCAGGTCTTGTGGAACGGGGGTTTTCGCTCTCCCGGGCCCTTGCCGAATACCCCAGGGTCTTCAACCGGGTGATCCTCGGCATGGTCCAGTCCGGAGAAGCGGGAGGGAACCTCGACTGGACCCTGGGGCGGCTTGCGGACTACCTCGAGTGGGAGAAGGACCTGCGGGACAAAATCCAGTCGGCCCTGTACTACCCCATAATCCTTGTGGTGGCGATGATTGCCGCCTCCTTCTTCCTCGTGTACTTCGTCTTTCCTCAATTCCTGCTCCTTTTTGAGGGCTTCAACATCGCCTTGCCCTTGCCCACGCAAATCATGCTCTCCCTCATCCGTTTTGTGAACGCCAACTGGTACTTTATCTACGGGGGGCTTCTCGGCGGGATCCTCCTCTTTGTCCTCTACGTGAACTCCCCGAAGGGCCGGAGGTTCTGGGACGAACGGCGGCACCGCCTGCCCCTCTTCGGGCAGCTTTTCCGCAAGCTCATCCTCTCCCGCTTTGCCTGGGTATTCAATTCTCTTGTCCGGAGCGGCATGCCCGTCGTCCAGGCCCTGGAGGTTACGGGGAGTGCGGTGGGGGATACGTACCTTCAGGAAATCCTCGGAAAGGTCGCCGAGAGCATCCGCCGGGGGAAGAACCTCACCCAGAGCCTTTCTGAGCACCCGTTCTTCCCGCCCTTTGTGCTCCAGATGGTGAGCGTAGGCGAGGAGTCGGGGAACCTGGAGCTCACCCTCTCCAAGGTCACCGAACTCTACGACAAAGAAATTGCCATCTTCGTGGGGAGGCTTTCCGCAACCATCGAGCCCATCCTCACCCTCCTGATTGGCGCTGGGGTCTTCTTCGTGGCTTTAGCGTTTTTCCTGCCCATTTTCGAGATGGCCTCCCAGGGGATGGCTGCTGCGGGAGGGGGGATGTAGAGGGAGAAGAGGACAGATTTTTGGCATTACAATTTATCTGAAAAGAATGAATTCCTGAGGAGGTGAACGTGATGCACGCAAGAAAGCGGAGAAAAGAGGAAGGATTCACGCTGGTTGAGCTCATCGTGGTCGTGGCGATTTTAGGGTTCCTTCTCTCTATCGCCATTCCAAGGTACCTCACCGCCCGAACCACGGCGGCCCAGGCGGCCACCAAGGCCAACCTCCACCAGCTGGCAAGCTCTATGGAGCTTTATATGACAGAGCATCCGGGAGAGGGGGATACGTATCCTGACAATGCTACGAGCTGGCTTTCGGCTTACATCCCCAAGGCGCCAGTGCCGCCAGCTGGTGGTACAAGCAAGTATAAATACAAGCAA
>APKF01000185.1 GCA_000353875.1 Candidatus Caldatribacterium californiense OP9-cSCG
TTTGGTCCTCCGAGGATGAGGTGGATCTTGACACCATGAGGTTCCACCGCAAAAGGTGGACGGAAGAGGTGGAGAATAGGAAAAGACGAGACTCGAGCCTGGGGAGAGGAGTCCTGGGAGGAGCTGAGGGACACCGGGCTTTCCGAGTGTCCCACATGATGTGGACCTATACAGGGTATTGACTTTCCCCAAGCCCCTCGAGTAAAATACCTCATAGGACAATGGGGTCTTTGCGAGGATGCAAAGACCCTTCTTTTTCTCAGGCCTTTGGGCAGAGAAGCCCCTTTCCTGGGGAGCAAAGACGCCCCGGAAAGGGGCTTTTTCTTTTCCATCCAATTCTCAAAAAAGGGGTGGTGAACATGCGGTATGCCCTTCTCCTCTGTATCCTGATCGTGGTACTTTTCGGAAGCTCGTCGTATGCCTCCGACCCAAAGGGGACGGAAACCCTTAATGCGCAACCTGGACTCCCCACCGACTATGTGTGGGTCCTAGTGTGTGGATTTCTGGTCTTTTTCATGCAGGCTGGGTTTGCCATGGTGGAAGCAGGGTTTTGCCGCTCCAAAAACACCACAAATCTTCTGAGCAAGAATCTCATTGACTTTGTAGTGGCTACACTTGTGTTTTTCGCCGTGGGGTATGGATTCCTAAAAGGAAAAGACGTCGGGGGATTCATCGGTTCTGGTCACTGGTTCCTCCTTGGAACGTCCTACGACGTGGGAACTTACCTTGACTTTTTCTGGCAGCTTGTCTTTTGTGGAACAGCGGCAACCATTGTCTCCGGAGCAGTGGCGGAACGACTGAAGTTCTCAGCGTACCTTGTGTATACCCTTTTTGTGAGTCTCTTCATCTACCCCATATACGCTCACTGGGTATGGGGTGGAGGGTGGCTATCGAAACTCCCCTTTGGTGCGGGTCATGTGGACTTCGCCGGATCCGGGGTGGTCCATGCAGTGGGAGGGCTTGTGGGCCTTGCTGGAGCCATGGTCCTTGGACCACGCTTTGGAAAGTATGGGAAAGACGGAAAGCCCCGTGCCATTCCTGGACATAACCTTGCCTTAGCAGCGCTGGGAACCTTCATCCTCTGGTTTGGTTGGTTTGGCTTTAACCCTGGAAGCACCTTCAGTGCTCACCACCTCCGTATCGCTGTGGTAGCCGTAAATACTAACCTTGCCGCCGCTTCCGGAGCCCTGACCACGCTCCTTCTCATATACGCCAAAACCCGCAAGTGGGATCTTGGCATGACTCTCAATGGAACCCTGGGAGGGCTCGTGGCTGTAACCGCCCCCTGTGCCTGGATTGAAGCCTGGGCAGCAGTAGTCATCGGATCCATAGCAGGATTTCTTGTGGTGGGAGGGGTAGAATTCCTTGAATCCCGAGGCATAGACGACCCTGTAGGAGCGGTGAGCGTCCACGGCGTCAATGGTCTATGGGGACTTTTGAGTGTGGGGCTTTTTGCCGATGGGACTTACGGTCTGTACTCTCTTGAACCACCTTATGTTACTGGGCTTCTCTATGGAGGCGGCACAGGACAGCTCGTTGCCCAGCTTATAGGAATAGGCACAGTGGCAGCCTGGAGTTTCGGTCTGGGATACGTGCTCTTCAAAGTCATGGACCTCTCATTTGGCATTCGAGTCCTCCCAGAGGAGGAACTCCGGGGGCTTGATCTGTACGAGCATGGAACCCCGGCGTATCCTGAGTTCACCACTCATCGCATGTTTGTGGGTTCATGAGGAGGGATGAACATGCTGAAACTGGAAATAGTTGTTCGGGAAGAGAAGGTGATGGAGGTCGTGGCTGCCCTCGAGCGGTGCGGATATCCGGCGGTGACCATGTACCCGGTGGAAGGCCGAGGATCTCAGAAAGGACTTGTAGAACAATTTCGAGGAAGAAAGTACGAGATTCCCTTTTTGCCCAAGATCAAGCTCGAGGTGGTCATCCGGGACGAGGACTATGAACGGGTGGTGGAAACCATTATCACTGCCGCCCGCACAGGTGAAATCGGAGACGGGAAAATCTTTGCCTGCCCGATTGCCGATGCAGTCCGAATCCGCACCGGAGAACGGAAGGAAGTCGCCCTTTGAGTACTCTCTAAAGCCATTCATGGGGCCGAAGGTTCACCTTCGGCCCTTTTTCCTAGAAGGAACACCTGGAAAAAGCCAAGATAAGGGGAAGGGTTCTAATTCCGACAACAGGTTCTCTCCAAGGTGAGGTCTTTCCGGAGCCCTTTGTTGGCACCCCCACAATTCGTGGCACCAAGCTCATTCCCATCCCTTTTTCCAGGCGATAGGCATTCTCCGCCCCACCCCAAAGGCCTTGGTGGTGACTCGAAGACCCGGGGCCGCCTGGCGTCTCTTGTACTCAGCCTGGTCCACCTGCCTTATGACCTCCTTGACGACTACTGCGTCAAAACCCAGAGCCGTGATGTCCTCAGGGGAGAGACCGTCCTCGATATAGGCCTTCAAGATGGGATCGAGCACGCCATAGGGAGGGAGGACATCTTCGTCACGCTGGTGAGGACGAAGCTCAGCCGATGGAGCTTTCACCAGTACCCGCCAAGGGATAATCTCTCTTTCCCGGTTGATGTACTTAGCCAGCTCGTACACCGTAGTCTTAGGAACATCGGCTAAAACATCTAACCCTCCAGACATATCCCCGTACAACGTGCAGTAACCCATAGCGAGCTCGGACTTGTTCCCGGTGCTGAGCACGAGATACCCCTCCCGGTTGGAGATGAACATGAGGATACTCCCTCGAATTCGAGCCTGCAGGTTCTCCTCAGCAAGATCCACCAAGGGCGTGCCAGAGGGATTGAGCACACGAAGATAGGCAGAGAAAATCTCTCCAATGGGAATAACACGAAATTCGATGCCCAAATGTTCCGCAAGTGCTCGGGCGTCTTCCAGGCTCTCCTCTGAAGAGTAGAAAGAGGGCATACTCACACCCGTGACGTTTTCTGCTCCCAGGGCAAATGTCGCCAAAGCCGCAACGACTGAAGAATCAATGCCACCGCTTAACCCCACCAGGGCTTTCTTGAAGCCTGTTTTTCGGAAGTAATCGCGGATGCCAAGGAGGAGCGCCTGGTACACCTCTTCGATACCCTCACAAACCTGGGAAGGGTTTTTCGCTTGGAGAGAGCCCTCCGTATCGATGACAGTACAGTCTTCGGCAAAGGACTTTCCCTCCCAGACAATGCCGCCGGCAGCATCGAGGACAAGGCTGGATCCGTCGAAAACGAGTTCGTCATTGCCTCCCACCTGATTCACGTAGACCAGGGGACGGGCGTACTTCTGGGCAATGTGGGAGAGCATGCTGGCACGCAGGCGCTTCTTCCCAAAGTGATAGGGAGAAGCCGATATATTCACCAAAAGTGTGGCTCCCTGGGTGAAGAGATCTTCCAGAGGATCAAGGTCATATCTTGGTCTTGACCAGAAATCCTTGTCGTTCCATATATCCTCACAGATGGTAAGACCAAGCCTTTCTCCAAGGAAAGTCACAACCTTTCGTTCCTTTGCCGACCGAAAATACCGCACCTCGTCGAAAATGTCGTAGTTGGGAAGGAGCGTCTTGTCCTGCCGAGCGTAGAGCTTCCCTGCAAAGAAGAGCAAAGCCGAGTTGTAGAGCTTTCCCTCTTCCCTCACCGGAGCGCCGAGAAGCACCCCTATACCCTGGGAAGCAGGACGAATCTCCTCTTCGAGCATCCTTTCCACCGCCCGGAGCATCTCCTCCCGGAAGAGGAGATCCCGGGGTGGATACCCCACAAGAGAAAGCTCTGGAAAGACCACAAGATCCGCTCTTTGAGCTCTGGCCCACGAAATTCCCCGAAGGATCTTCCCGGCGTTCCCCCGAACATCACCAACGGTGGGATTCATTTGCCAGAGGGCAATTCGCAACCTCTCTACCTCCCTGCAATCACCCGACAGAGATTCTCCAAGAACCTCCTGTGGATGTCTTGATCCTCCTCAAAACGCCTTTTCGTTTCCTTCCGGAGCCTTTCAGGAAACGCCGTTCCACCAAAGTGCAAAAGCTCCTCGCGATACGCCTCGCTCCAGAGAGCCACCATGGCTTCTGTGACCTCAAGGTGAAACTGAAGGGCAAAGACCCTGTCACCGTACACAAAGGCCTGATTCTTGCAGGAATCGCCAGAAGCAAGAAGCACCGCCCCTTCAGGAAGATCGAAGGTGTCCCCATGCCACTGAAAGACAGAGAAGTTCTCCGGAAGCCCAGCAAAAAGAGGGGACGACTTCCCCTCTTCCGTAAGTCGTATTCGATACCAGCCAATTTCCTTCACCACACTGGGGCCAACCCACGCCCCGAAGGCCCGGGCAATGAGCTGTCCCCCAAGACATACGCCCAGTGTGGGGAGGCCTGCGTGATAGGCCTCCCGAATAAGGCACTCCACCCGAAAGAGGTAGGGATAACGGTCTTCCTCATAGGCACCCATAGGACCCCCAAGAATCACCAGGGCTCCGTAGGGCTTCACCGAAGGGGGCAGAAAGACCTGTGGATCTTCCATGAGGCGGATGTCCACCTCAAAACCTCGCTGTTGAAAAGCTTCTCCGAGAAGACCCAGGTCCTCAATGGCCACATGCTGTATCACGAGAATCTTCAAGGATGTCATCCCTCCTCAAGGATATTCCCGGGCGCTCAGGTCGACCCCGAGAACCCCAACCGGTTGCCCCGTGTCACTGAGGATGGGAAGGGCTATCGTTACGCAGAGCCGGCGAGTGATTGCGGAAACATAAGGGGAAGAGAGGTAGACCTTTCCTGCTACAGCCTCTTGCCACCAGGGACGAACCTTGGCGTTTGCCAAACCAGCCGGAGGAATGCTGACCACAAACTCACCATCTGTGCGAGTGGTGTACATAGCCTCGACAACGGGAAATCGGTGGAGGAAACGTTCCAGAGCCTGCTTATGGTTTGCCGGAGACATGCTCCGAATTTCCAAAGAGGCGGCCAATTCCTGCAGGGCTTCCAAGAGTTCCTGGATTTGTCCATGCTGGAAAACCCCGGAGAAGTTATTGTATCGCAGCGAGAAATCCCCAAACCTTGCTGATACTGCCTCATTCACCTTCCTCAAAAGTGCCGAAGCGCTCTCCAGGTTTTGAACCGTTTCCTCCCATTGGTCAAGGTGGGCACGGGTCTGGTGGAAGTAGCTCGCAAACGACTCCTGTGCCCTTCTTGCTTCTTCAGCGATGTGGAGAACACGTTCTCTCTGGGTCTCGAACTCATGCTCTACTCTGGAAAAGACACCTCGCACGAGGGAAGAAGCATCCTTCTGTCTTTTGGTAAGCTGCAAAAGGGTTTGACGGATATCCCTGGTGAAAGTCCCCAAAACCTGTGATGCGTCTTTCACGACCTGGGTACTCTGGTTGGCAAGATCCTGCACAGCTCTGGCCACAACACCAAAGGCCTGTCCATGGACACCGGCCCTTGCCGCCTCAATAGAGGCATTGATGGCCACAAGGCGAGTGCGGTCCGCAATACCGATGATGTTCTGCAGGACTTTATCCACCTGTCCCAGTGTCTGGTCCACAGTATTTAAGACCGCAAAAGTGGTCTCTGCAATGGCGTTCACCTCTTCTGCCACCGTTTCCAGAGAGCGCAACAGGCCTTTCACGCCCTTCCACCCTTCTTGCCATTCTTCAACGGTCTGTACCAGAGTCTTGATAACCGCGCTCAGCGAGGACACTTCGTTTCCAAGCCTTGTGTACTCTTCTTTAAGCCGGGCAACTTGGCCCACGACGGTCCCCATTTCCTCGACAACCGAAGCTACCTGTGCGGTAGTAACCTCAAGTTCCGTCTCAAACCCCAAAAGCACTCCTCGAAGCCGCTCAAGAAGTGTAAAAACTTCTGCATCCTTCATAGGGACCGGTCGTACAAGGTCTCCAGAGAGCATTCGTTCCAGTTCCTGACAAATCGACGCCAGTACATCCTCCTCGGAAAGGCGGAGCACCCCTTTCACCTCCAAAAAAAGAGGGTGCCTGAGTGAACAGGCACCCTTGCTTCGGCGTCTTTGCCTTTTTAGGCGCAGTATAGCAGAAAAACCACAAAAGTCAAGATTGCAGCACTTCCCCGGGAGTCTTTCTCCCCCGTTCGGCCCGGTCAAAGTCGCGATCAAAGCTTACGATGGTGAGGTCGTGCTTTTCAGCCACAGTGTACTAGTAGGCGTCGTCAAAGTCGAGGTGATAGCGTTCCATGGTCACAATGATGTGTTCCATTTCCTGAGGTCTGAGGCCAAGTAGCCCCACCTCTCCTCCAACAAAGAGGTCTCGAACGAAAAGGAGAAAAGTCCCCGGTTTCCTCAAGCGGGTGAGGATCACACCAAGAGAATGCAGGGTAAAATCGGTAGGGAAAAGCCGGGAAGATGGAACTTCTGCAGGAAACGCCCCACCTCCCCAGACCTTTCCCGGTTCAGAAGCCGCTCCAGCTACACGTTGGTGTCCACAAGAACCATCAGTTTTCCCGCCACTCAAGGGCTTTTTTGCAACTCAAGGGAGGTATACTGCTCCCGGTATTCTGAGAGCGCTCCAGCCCAATCTTGCCGGAGTTTCTTCCCGCCCCAGACCCTTCGCAACCTCTTCTCCAAAAGGAACTCCACGAAATCCTCCACTTCCTGACGGAGTTCGGGAGGGAGTTCCCGGATTTTTTCCTCGAGAGTCTTCATAGGTCAACCTCCTTGCCAGAATTACAGGAGTATCTTAGTCTCCTGGAGAAAGGTCCGCAAGAACTTCCAAGAAGCTCCCCACAAGAACACCTCAAAAACCGGTACCCTCCAGGTATCCCGGAAGCCCAATCGACACACCAGATCACGAGCGGTCCCACAAGGGCAGGGCAAGGACAGACCTGCAAACGGCAATCCTCACCCTGACCCCAGAAACCTCAAAGGAGCAGCGCGAAGGGTTCTTCCAGGAGGGTTTTCAAAAACTGCATGAACTGGGCAGCAACAGCACCATCGACGATACGGTGGTCGCAGGAGAGGACAAGTTCCATAACCGCAAGGGGAACGATGTCCTTCCCGTCGAAGACCGGCTTCTTCTTAATGGCCCCGCAGGCCAGAATGGCCGACTCCGGAGGATTGATGATGGCCGTAAAGGCGTCAACACCGAACATCCCCAGGTTCGAAATGGTGAAGGTTCCCCCGGAAATCTCCTCCGGAGTGAGCTTCCCAGCTTTCGCCCGTTCCACAAGGTCGTGGAGCTCCCGGGTGATCTGGGCGATGCTCTTCCGCTCCACCTCCTTCACCACGGGAACGATGAGCCCGTCCTCCAGGGCTACGGCAACGCCGATGTTGACGTGCTCGTGGAAAACAATCCCTTCATCCGTAAAGGAAGCGTAAAGCAGCGGATAACGTTCCAGGGCTTTGGCGACAACCTTGACGAGGATATCGGTGTACGAGACCCGGAGACCAGTTTCCTTCTCCACCAGAGGAAGGAGGCGTTCCCGCATCTTCACGAGTTCCTCGGCAAGGATTTCCTGGAAGACGAAAAAGTGGGGCTTCGTCCTCACGCTCTCAACCATGCGCTGGGCAATGATCTGGCGCATCCGAGAAAGGGGAACGACGCTCCCCTTTGCCTCCTCAGCCATCGGCACCCTTTCCACCACGGGAACTTCCCGCTTCTTCGCTTCTTCGAGTGTTCTCCTTGCCCGCTCAACGTCTTCCCTGACGATGCGTCCCCCAGGACCCGTACCGGTGATGGTTGCAAGATCAATACCGTATTCTTGAGCGAGTTTTCGGGCAAGGGGCGAGGCCTTGATGCGTTCCTTTGCTGTTTCCGTCTTTTGGGTCACCACCTCTTCTTCGGCAACTCGTTCTCTATCCTCCGGTTTCCCTTCCGGTGCTCCTTTCTGGGGAACAGGAACCTCTTCCCCCTCTTCCCCGATATAGGCAATGACCTCCGTGATGGGAACAGTAGCCCCCTCAGGATAGAGGATTTTGAGGACCACTCCTGAAGCAGGAGATTCCACCTCCATGTTCACCTTGTCGGTAGCCACCTCGAAGAGGGGGTCCCCCTTCTCCACCCGCTCGCCTTCCCGCACAAACCACTTATTGATGACCCCTTCTTCCATCGTAAGGCCGAGTTTGGGCATGATGACCTCTCTGGCCATGTTCCCCACTCCTTCCCTGTGTGAGCTCAAGAATCCGTCGAAGGTCCGCCTTCACCGGACCTTGATCCTCAAGGCAAATCCACCACTCTTCATGGGGATGCACAAGAATCTCCCGTTCCCCATCAAGGGCAAGCGCCCCTTTTCCCTGAGGGAGTCTCAGCGGTTCCCCAGGGAGAAGAAAACCCAACTCCTCTACCCCCATTTCCCGGACAAGCCCGGGAGCCAGGGGAACGGGTACTCGCTGGCCACTCTGCCCGATTCGGGCAAAGGCACCTCGGCGCTCTTTCGGGGAGATACTCACCATCCTCCCGATAACGGCACTGAGACCGATATTTGCGGGACTGCTCTGTGTAACGGCGACGAAGCGAACCGTTTCCGGCTCCCATACCGCTCGAGTCCCCAGGACGTCCTTCTCCACAAAAACCACGTCCACCAGGGCGATGTCCTCCCGGGTTCCAGAGAAACAGCGGAGCACCTTGGACCTTGAGAGGACCTCTGCTTCGGGCACTCCCCCCTCCAGGAAAAACCCCAGAGCCATCCCTCCCAGGGTGGGTTCCAGAGTGTCGGCAAAGACGTTATTCGTCCCGCAGGAAAGAGAGAAAAGGGGGGTGCTTCCGCTTTTTTTGGCCACCACCCGGTTCGTGCCATCACCACCGAACACAACAAGTGCTTCCACTTTCCCTTCCTGCACAGCCCACTCGGTGAAAAGTAGGGTGTCTGTAGCATCCCCAAAGGCCGGTGTGGGGGCTTTCTCAAAGCAAATCCTTGGAGGAAACGTCGCCTCTTTCCGGGCCACTTCCACGAGTTCATAGGGGTCGGGCATGTAGACGAAGCAAAACGCTCCTCGAGTGACCCCCACAAACCCCTGGAAGAACCGGATGAGAGTGTTGACTTTCTCCCGATTGCCAAAAACGGACCCCCACGCCACCAGCCGGCGGATGTCCTTCCCCGCCACCGGATTCACCACAAGGCCAACGCGCCGCATTCAGTGCACTTCCTGTCCACCGGTAACATTGATGGCCTGTCCGGTCATGTAGTCGGAGTAAGAAGAGGCCAGGAACACGGCGACATTGGCCACGTCTTCGATAGTGCACTCCCGCCCCAGCGGAACCTTTTCAACGTAGATTTTTCGCACCTGCTCCGGAGGAACACCAAGCTTTTTGGCGTACTCCTTATCAAGGAGGTCCCACATAGGTGTGGCGAAGACATTCCCTGGGCAGATGGCGTTCACGTTGATCTTGAAGGGGGCAAGGTCCATGGCCGCACTCTGGGTAAGACCGATTACTCCGAATTTCGACGCCGAATAGGCAGCAAGCCAGAGTCCGCCACGCTTCCCTGACTTAGAGCTGATGTTGATGATTTTCCCGCTCTTCTGCTGCACCATGTACTTGGCCACTTCCCGGATACAGAGAAAGGTTCCCTTGAGGTTCACGTTGATAATGGCGTCCCAGACCTCTTCGGGAACTTCGGTGATGAAGTGAGCCCGGATAATGCCCGCGGAATTCACCAGGATGTCGATTCTCCCCCACCGCTCGTATACCCGGCGGGCCATCTCGGCGACTTCGTCGCTTTTCGTGACATCCACCTTGATCGCCATGGATTCCCGGCCCAGTGCTTCGATTTCTTGAGCCGTTTTCTCCGCCCCTTCGAAGTTCACGTCGCAGCACGCCACATGGGCTCCTTCCTGGGCAAAGCGTATGGCAATACCCTTCCCTATCCCTGACGCCGCACCAGTCACAATGGCGATTTTATCCTGCAACGGCTGCGGATGCACACCCCTCACCTCGCAAAGGAAATCACGGCTTTCAAGGCCTTCCCACTTTTCACGAGTTCAATGCCTCTCACGATGTCCTCAAGGGGCAGCACATGGGTGATGAGGTCCCGTGCCGGAACCCTTTTTGCATAGATGAGCTGTGCCGCTTCCTCATACTGGGAGGCGTGAGAGGCGAAGACGCCGAAAACCCCGATTTCCTTGTAGTGGACGATGTTACTGTTGAAGGTGATGGTGGGTTTCTCCTTCGGCAACCCACCAAAGAGGCTGATCCTCCCCTGGGGAGCAACGAGTTCCAGGGCTTCCTCCTGGGCGCTTCCTGATGAAGCTGCCACAATGACCACGTTGGCTCCTAATCCACCGGTGAGTTCAAACACCCGTTCCTTCAGATTCTCCTTCTGCGGGTTGATGTAGACATCGGCTCCAATCCTTTGTGCAAGCTCCAGTCGCTCATCGGAAATATCGGCAAGGATAATCTTCCCTGCACCGTGGTTTTTCGCCATGGCAACATGCATGCACCCGATAGGACCTGCACCGATGACGAGCACGGTCTCTCCAAGGCCGATATGAAGATACGACTGGCCGTTGATGACACAGGAAAGGGGCTCAATGAGGCTGGCCTCAAGGAGGTCCATATCCTCCGGGAGGACCAGAAGATTCCCCCGCGCTACTCCTTCCCGAGGCATTTTCATGAACTCCGCAAATCCTCCAGGGTAATGGTACCCGATGTACTTCTGTTCCGGGCAGAGGTTCTGCAGACCCCGGCGGCAGTACCGGCACCGCCCACAGGAAATTACGGTGATCACCGCAACTTTGTCCCCCACCCGGTACCCTTCAACACCCTCGCCTATTGCCACGATTTCTCCTGCGATCTCGTGCCCCGTGACCTGCGGTGGCTTCACGTGGTGGTGGCCGAACTGGAAAATGCGAACATCAGTTCCGCAGATAGCGCAGGCTCCAACCCGGATGACCACTTCTCCCGGACCGGCCTCGGGTTCAGGAACTTCCCGAACCTCGATATTCCCTGGACCGAGAAAGACTGCGGCTTTCATGGCATTTCGCCCTCCTGAAGGATAACAGTTTTCAGCGCAGGATACAGACGCCGGTACACGGCAAAGCGCTCCTCGTAGATTTTCGCCTTCTCCGGATCCGGTTCATACACCTCCCGAACTCGGATAAGGTCGTTCACCAGGGCCTCGAAATCCCTGACATGCTCCTTTGCCTTCCGCCCAAGGAGTGCGGCACCGAAACAGGCCGCCTCCGAAACCGAAAGGGTCTCAACCGGTATTCCGTAGATGTCGGCCTTGATCCTGAGCCATACCGGACTCTTTGCCCCTCCGCCAATCGCCCGGAGCCGTTCCACAGAAATTCCGGCATTCCGAAGAAGCTCGAGATTCAGCTTCATCTCGTAACTCACACCCTCAAGGAGGGCCTTGATGAACTCCTTCTTCGTGGTGCTGAGAGTGAGCCCCACCACCATTCCTGCCGAGTGGGCGTCAAAGTACGGCGTTCCCGTCATGGTGAAGTGGGGCAAAACGAAGAGGCCTGTGGGGTTTTCGGGAAGTCCTTCAAGGAGTACCTCATAAGGGTCCTTTCCCAGACAAGCAGCAACTTCTCTCTCCTTTTCCCCAAACTGGTCCCGAAACCAGCGCAGGAGCACTCCTCCGGTGAAATTGTACACTAAAGTTGTGTAAAGCCCTGGGAAGGCATGGTGGTAACAGCAAAGGTTGTTCCGCCACATGGCCTCTCCCCCGACAAAGCGGGACATCGCCGGGGCAATGCACTCCACTGTTCCCGTGGCGTCCATAGCAAGCCCCGGCCGGATGACGCCCGCTCCCAGAGCCCCACAGGGCTGGTCATGGCCTCCTGCAGCCACCACAATCCCCTTCCCCCACCCGAATGCCGCGGCGAATTTCTCCGGGACTTCCCCAAGGGGGGTTCCCGAAGGGTAAGGTTGCGCCAGACGCTCAGGAGGAATCCCCGCAAGGTCGAGGATTTCTGAAGACCATTCACCCCGCTCCACATGGAACATCATCGTCCGGGAGGCAAGGGGGAAACTTATGGCCGGAGGAAGCCCGAAGCGAAAAACGAGGAAATCCTCAAAGCACAGGAAATACCGGGCATTCTTGAAGACCTCAGGGGCGTACTTCTTCCACCAGAGGATTTTGTTCACCGTCCCGATGCCCGAGAGAGGCATCCCGGTGATGGCGAAAAACCGCTCATCCCCGAAATGCTCCCGGAAAAGGGGCACAAATTCATCCCCTCTTGTGTCGAAGGTCACAATGCTTCGGGCAAGAGGCCGACCTTCAGCGTCAACTGGAACCACCGCCTCCCCCTGAGAGGAGATTCCGATGCTTGCCGGAGGGTCGTGACGGATGCCCTCGGCGACTTTTCGGAGGCAGCGCACGATCTTCTCAAAGACTTCTTCAGCATCAAGCTCACTCCATCCATTCCGGGGATGGTAGAGCGGGTACTCCTCATAGGCCCAAGCCCTGACATTGCCCTCCTCATCAAAGGCGATAACCTTGCACCCCGTGGTGCCCACGTCAATCCCAAGGTAACTCACGGGCATCACCCCTTCAGAGCAAACTCCGGATGTACCGGAAAGCTCCTAAGGCGTCGGCCTCCTTCTGGTAGGCCCGAAGAGTAGCCACGTCGATTTTCTCCACCACCGAAAGCATCATTGTGATGTTCTCAATGCTCACCTGGCACGCCGTTTTCCCATCCTCCCGGTAGGGGAAGATATCAAGGCCAAGCCAGCCTTCGTAATTCGAGTGGTAGAGGTAGTAGAGGAATTCGAGGTTTTCGAAGAAGTGTACCGTCCCCACGGCTAAATCGTCATCCCAGTCCCGGAAGTTGTCATTGAGGTGCAGAGCAAAGAGCTTCCCGAAACGGTCGAGCAACGCCACAACATTTCCCGGAGACTCCTTGCAGTTATAGGAGTGCCCAAGGTCAATGGTCACCCCGACGTTCGGTAGGTTCACCTCCCGGGCCAAGAAAAGCGCCACACCGGCGTTCGAAATGGTCGAATGGGTCCGGGGCTCCCGGAGTTTGTACTCTAAACTCAGCTTCACGCGGGGATTGTGGCTGGCAATCTCCCGGAGGGCTTCGATGAGGAGGTCCCACTGTGCCCGGTAGTCAATCTGGAAGGGGTAGTCAAAGCCATCCTGTCCCGGCCAGAGGTTCATCACCTCCGCCCCGAAGTACTCGGCCATATCCATGGCCCTCTTGGCAAGCTCAATGGCTCTCCGGCGCACACCCTCTCTCTCTGACATCAGGCTCCCCAGAGCAAACACCGGATCACCAAAGAGGTCAACCTCACAGGATGCCAGGGAAAGCCCCCGGGCATCGAGCTCCCTTTTCACCTTTTCTGCCGTGTCTTCGTTGATAGGGCTTGGGTAGTGCATCATCACTCCTTTGAGGTCTGGAACAGAAGCAACAGCATCAAGGGCCTTTTCAAGGGGAACGTCCTCCTTGTATCCTCGCGGGCAGAACCGATCCGGACACGCCCCAAAAACCCAGATTCCTGTGGCAAAACCTTTACTCTTCATGGTCCTCCTCCTCTCCCTGGAGCATGCTCAAGAGTTCGTGCACCTCTTTAAGACCATTGTACACTTTTTGGTATACACTGTAGTACCGCCTGTAGACTTCGTGCTGACTCAAAGAGGGTTCAATCCTTTCCCGGAAACGCACCATCGCCGCGATGCCCTCCTGAGTGTGCGCAAAAACCCCCGCCGCCTTGCCCGCAAGGATTGCCGTCCCCAGCGCCACGGCCTCCTCCGTTTCCGGAAGGAGCAGTGTCTTCCCGAGAATGTCTGCCTTCATCCTGAGCCACTCGAAAGAACGAGCACCTCCGCCAACAGCCCGCAGGTCCACAACGGGTAATCCAAAAGCCTCGAAAAGATCCAGGTTCACCTTCATCTCGTAGGTGAGGCTCTCAAGGATGGCCCGAAAGATTTCCCAGCGGGAGGCTGCGAGAGTCAACCCCACAATGGCTCCCCGGGAGCGCTCATTAAGGTAGGGAGTTCCTGAGCCGGCAAAATGAGGGAGCACAAAAAGCGGCACCGGACCCTCTGGAAGGTGCTCAAAGAGCACCCGATAGGGGTCTTTCCCGAGTTCCCGGGCTTCCCGTTTTTTGTCAGGAGCTATGGCGTCACGGAACCACCGCACGAGAGACCCTCCTGAAGCGATGTACGCCAGGGTGATGTAGTCTCCTTCTGTAACATGGGGATAGCAACAGAACCCGTTCTCCATCATTTCCTTTGTGAGGAAAGGCTGAGGGCCAATGTTGAGGGCCACGCACTCTGAAGTCCCAATGCCGTACATAGCCTCCCCAGGCGAGCACACCCCGCACCCCAGAACCCCACAGGGCTGGTCGTGACCTCCGGTGGCCACAAGGATTTTCTCCTGGAGGCCAAAGTCCCTCGCAAGATCTTCCCGCAGGTACCCGACAGGGGTTCCCGAGGGGAGAACCCTGGGAAGCCGTTCTTCAGAAATCCCCACTGCTTCAAGAATTTCCCGGGCCCAGGCCTTTTTTCGGACGTCAAACATCATAGTCCGGGAGGCCAGGGAATAGTCCATCACCGGCTCTTCCCCCGTGAGGCGGAAGATGATAAAGTCCTCGACGCAAGAGAACTTCCAGGTACGTTCAAAGGTCTCCGGTTCGTGATCCCGAAGCCAGAGAATCTTGTTCACTGTGTACATCCCGTGAAGGGGCATTCCGGTCACTGAGAAAAGATGGAAAGGGTCGAAGCGTTCCCGAAAGAATGCCACATATCTGTTGGCCCGGACATCGAAGTTGGCAATGGCGAAAGTCAGAGGTCGTCCATCCCGCCCCAGGGGGATGAGGGTTTCCCCGTGGGAGGTGACCGCCAGGGCACTGATAGGTTCCTGGAGGGATCGGCCCACCTCGCCTAAGGCAGCACACACCGCCTCCCAGACCCTTTCAGGGTCGATCTCCAGCCACCCGGGTCGAGGAGTAATGAAAGGGTACTCCTTTCCCGAAAAGCCCAGGACCTCGCCGTTTTCCCGAAAGGCCACAACCTTACATCCGCTTGTCCCCACATCAATCCCAAGGATCGCCACTATGCCTTTCCCTCCCTGAAGAAGCGGCTCTGGGTCACACCGAAAAGTCCAGCAACAAGCACCAGGGCCACCAGAAAAACAAAACGAAGACCAACACGATCCGCAAGAATCCCCATGAACCAGGGGAAAAAGAGTGCACCAAGTCCTCCTGCGGCAACCGTAAGCCCAATGGCCGTGGCCTGAAGGGTATCGACGCGCTGCGCCACCCAGGCCACAATGAGCGGCCACACCGCAGAGAACCCGAGTCCCAGAGCAAGAAGGGCAAAGAGCACCACGGGGACATTCCGGGTAAGGTTGAAAAGGAGAAGGGCAAAGAAACTCCAAAGAATGAGGAGACGAAGCAAAAGCAGGTAACTCACCTTTCTGGCCAGAAGGCCAAAGACAAGCCTTCCCACAGTGATCATCCCCCAGAATATCCCCATGGCCGCCCCCGCAAGGGAAAAGCCTCTCTGGAGTTCCCGAACAAAATAGGTGCTCACCCAGGCCGAGGTACCGATTTCTGCCCCGACGTACAGGAAGATGGCCAGGAAACTTGCGCAAAGCAGGGTCTTCCACTCCCCCAGAGCCTGGAGGCTTCGCAGAGAAAAGACTTCGTTTTTCCCTTCAGCAAAGAGCTCCCGTTCCCGCAAAAGGAGGGCAAAAAGGAGTACCGAGAATATCCCCGGGACGAAATAGAGCACCCTCCAGCTCAGCTCCCGCTCAAGGAGAAAGCCCGCAAGGTATGGCCCAGAGGCAGCCCCAAGGCCAAAGGAAATCTGGCTGAGATTCAGGGCATACCCTTCCCGCCCGGGAAAGACCCGGGAGAGAAGTCCGGTGAGGGGAGCCTCACAAAAACCCCCACCAATGCCAGCAAGGAACACTCCCCACTCAATGGTGGTGAACTGATCCGCAAGGCTCACCACGAAAAACCCCAGAGCAAGAAACGCCTGGCTTGCTACAAGAACAGGCTTTTTCCCGAAAAGGTCGCAGAGCGCGCCACTCACAAACGTCGTCACCACATAGGGGAGGTAGTACAGGGCAAAGAGGCGACCCGCCCTTGTCGCAGAAAGATGGAAAACGGCAATCCATTTGGGGAGCACTGCTCCGGTGATGAGCATGGACACGGCCAGGAAAAAGAACGCCACTCCAACGATGAACGAGAGCCGAAGCGCCGTCCGGCGTTCCATGGCTACCTGCCGCAGAGCGTGCGTGCTGCTTTCACCACGTCTTCTACCCTCGGGATAGAGTTGTCTTCGAGATAACGGCTACAGGGAACGGGAGCATCAGCCGCTCCAAGGCGAACGATGGGGGCGTCCAGGTAATCAAAGGCATGCTCCATAATCTGGGCGGCAATTTCTGCCCCCGCTCCACCGGTCTTGCACCCTTCGTACACGATGATCACCCGGTTGGTCTTGCGAACCGACTGGCAGATGGTCTCGATATCAAGCGGCAAAAGCGTCCTGGGGTCCACAACCTCAGCCTCGATGCCTTCCTTTGCCAGGATTTCTGCCGCCTCCAGGGCTACAAGGAGCATCCGGGAGTAGGCAACGATGGTGACGTCCTTCCCTTCTCTTTTCACATCGGCAACTCCAATGGGAATGATGTACTCCTCTTCTGGCACCGGACCCTTGGTGTTGTAGAGCATTTTGTGCTCGATGAAGAGGATGGGATTGTCCTCCCGGATTGCCGCCTTCAAAAGCCCTTTGGCGTCAAAGGGCGTTGCAGGCATCACAACCTTGAGTCCCGGAACATGAATGAACCAGGCTTCAAGGCTCTGAGCATGCTGAGCACCAGAGGAACGACCACATCCTCCTTCCGTGCGGATGACCATGGGAACCCTGGCCTTTCCTCCGAACATGTAGCGAATTTTGGCCCCCTGGTTTACCAGCTGATCCATGCAGAGCGTCATGAAGTCAACGTACATGATTTCGCCCACAGGACGCAGTCCGGTCATGGCCGCACCGACGCAGCACCCCACAATTGCCGCTTCAGAGATGGGGGTGTTTCGAACCCGTTCCCCACCAAACTCCTGCCACAGGCCCCGGGTGACCCCGTAGGCTCCACCGTACAGCCCGATGTCTTCCCCGATGAGCACGACATTTTCGTCCCGACGCATCTCCTCCCGCAGGGCTTCGTTTAACGCATCCCGGTAGGTGACGATGCGCATCTTCCTGGGATCGTACTCCTTTATGCTCCGGACGACTTTTGTCCCCTTCTTCCGCTCAATCTCAGCAAAGTCCTCCTCAACGTAGACGTCCTTTGTGATCTCCTCAAGGGGAGGATAGGGACTTTGCTCAGCAAAGGCTATAGCCTCTTCAATCTCCCGCTCTACTTCGTTTTCGATTGTCTTGAGCTCCTCTTCTTCAGCCACACCCTGTTCTAAAAGCCATTTCCGGTAGCGCTTGATGGGGTCTTTCGCCTTCCACTCCTGCTCCTCTTCCCGCGTCCGGTACGCCCGAGGGTCGTTTTTCGAGTGCCCCAGGTACCGGTAGGTCTTGCACTCAATGAGTGTCGGCCCTTCACCCCGGCGGGCCCGCTCGGCGGCCTGTTCCACCGCTTCCTTCACCGCAAGAACATCCATCCCATCCACCACCATCCCGGGCATCCCGTAAGCCTGAGCCCTCTCGGCGATGTCCTGGATGGGGAAGGCCTCCCGCACCGGCATGGACATGGCGTAGAGGTTGTTCTCGCAGACGAACACTACCGGGAGTTTCCACACGGCAGCAAGGTTCAGCGCTTCATGAAACGCCCCGGTGTTGGCCGCCCCGTCGCCGAAAAAGCACACCGTAACCTTTCCGGTGTTCTTGTACTTTGCCGTAAGCCCCGATCCCACTGCAATGGGAATACCTCCGCCAACGATACCGTTGGCGCCGAGATTCCCTGCCGTGAGATCAGCGATGTGGAGCGATCCGCCCTTCCCCTTGCAGTACCCGTCGATTTTCCCGTAGAGCTCAGCCATCATCCGGTCAAGGCGTGCTCCTTTGGCGATGCAGTGGCCGTGACCTCGATGGGTTGAGGTGATGTAGTCGTCAGGACGAATGGCGTAACACGCCCCCACCGCCACCGCTTCTTCTCCAATGTAGAGGTGGGTTGTTCCCCGGATTTTGTCCTGGCTGAAAAGGTCGCTCACCGTTTCCTCAAAGCGGCGAATGCGCAACATATCCCGGTACATGCCAAGAAGCCTTTCTTTGGTCTCTTTCTGTGCTGTGGGGACTTTCTCCTGAATCTCCATCCCGCTCACCCCCTGTGCCTTTCTTCTTGAAATCGCCTGTACCAGCGCTCAATCGCTTTTCCCAGCTCACTCTCAGGATTCACCCCACAAACTCTCTCGAGCACCCCCTGCACTCCCTCCTCGGCGATCATCCTCTGCAGGGCCTTTGCCTCCTCATCTTCGGGGTAATCGTAAAGCAGCGCTGCTGCACACCCGCAGGCCACATGCTCAGGGAAAACACCCTGGGCAAGGCAGAAGAGTGCCCCTCCGACGAGGCGGTCTTTCGGGGAGAGCTTCCGCAGGGGGTCCCTCCCCACCCGGACCACCGTGTCCATCATGGCGGGGTTGGCAAAGCGCGTCCTGAGGTCCCGAAGGTACTCTCTGTGCTCATCCCTGTCCCAGAAGGGGTACTTCCGGAAAAACGCCTGGGTAACCTCATCCCAGGCACCGGAAAATACGCGCTCGATGCCCGCATCTTCAAAGGCCTCGTGGATATAGGAGCACCCTCTGAGGTACCCGAGGTATGCCAAAACGGCATGGCCCAGGTTGTGGAAAAAGAGTTTTCGTTCCTCTTCAGCCTCAAAGTGCTCCGTCCCCTCAAAGCCAAAAAGCGACGGCAGAACTCCTCGAACCGCCCGGGCATCAAAGGGAAGCCGAGTGTAGGATTCCGCCACCACACCCAGGGGATCGGTCACGCCGAAACGCTCATCAAGCACCGGGACCATTCGGGCAATGACCGTCCCCACAAAGCCCACCCGCTCCTTGAGAAACTCCACTCCCGCGGGAGAGAGGTACTGCTGCACCTTCTCCCGGAAAATGGAAGGGGCGTCCTTCAGATTCTCACAAAGGAAGACGTTGAGGGGTTCGGGATTGCGTATTCGGCGTTCCTCAATCCCCCGGGCAAGAAGCGGGGCCACCTGCGGGAGATTCTTCGCTCCTACGGCCGTAAGAACTAAAGCAGCAAAGGCGATTTTTTCAGCTACCGCCGCTTCTTCTTTCACCGAGAGGACCTCAATTCGGTCGATCACAACGTCCCGAAAGGTTCCATCTTTCTCAATGAGCCGGATGGAGTACCAACCCCGTTCTCGAAGTTTTGCCACAAGGTCCTCGTTGGCTTCCACAAAGACGGTCCAGAGTCCCGACTCCTGAAGGAGGTGTCCGATGAACCCCCGACCAATGTTCCCCGCTCCAAACTGCACGCCAAAAAGCCTCATCCCATCCTCGCCTCGTGTTCTTCGATGAAGCGCCGCACCGCCACGAAATCCCCCACACCCTCAGTCGCCCCCATGGCAGTTACGCACATGGCCCCGCAGGCATTGGCGAACCTCCCAACCTCATAGAGGTCCCATCCCCGCAGGTACCCATAGAGGAATCCCGCCGCGAAAGCGTCGCCTGCCCCCGTTCCATCAACAGCCTGCACCGAAAAAGGGGGGGACGAGGATTTTCTCTTTATCGGTCATAATGAAGCTTCCTTCCGCTCCCATCTTGATGGCCACCACTCGAATGCCAAAACTCAGGAAAAAGGAAGCCATATCCGCAAGACCGTCCTTCCCGGAGATCCGGGAGGCTTCGTCCCGGTTTGAGATGAAAATGTCAACAAAAGGCAACACCGGAGCAATGGTATCCAGCCACTTCCCCGTATCATCCCAGGCCGTATCAAGAGAGGTCAAAACCCCAAACGCCCTTGCCCGGGCGAAAACCCTTGCTGTTTCTTCCCCATCGAATCCCGGCATGAGGAAACTCCCCGCCACGTGGACCACCTTTGCTCCCCTGAGGAACTCGTCCTTCACGTCCTCAGCCCGGAGGGCCTGGTTGGCCCCAGGGTAATGGAGGAAGGTCCGTTCCCCGTGTTCATCAAGGAGCACCATGGTGGCTGAAGTGTGGTACCGGGGGTCCTTTGTAATGCCCCTTGTGTCCACTCCATGGCGCTTCAGGGAGCTGATCACCACCTCCCCCAGGTCGTCGTCCCCTACTTTCCCCACCACGAGCACCTCCTCCCCGAGTTTGCGGAGGTCCACCGCGGTGTTGTGGGCGCATCCCCCGACATGGAGTTCCATCTCAGGTACAAGGAGGAGTTTGCCCTTCTCCGGAAACCGGTTGATAGGCCGCCCCATGAGGTCAGCTACGAGAATCCCCACACAGGTCACAAAGGACACATCTATCCCTCCCTTTTTGCAAGCTCCACGATGTCTTTTGCCGTTTCTTCATCGGTGATGAGGATTTTGATGTACTTGCCCCTGAGCGCTCCAAGAATTGCCTCAACCTTCTCCTTTCCCCCGGCGATGCCAATGACGTTCTTCATTTTCCGGAGGTCCTCAAGGGGGAGAGCCACCGTTCGCCGGTGCAGGGGTGTATCGATGAGGTTCCCCTGCCGGTCATAGAACTGGCCGAGGATATCGCCAACTGCACCTTTCTGACGGAGGAGCTCAAGCTCATGGTAATCGATGAATCCCGTCAGGGCGTAGATGGAGTGACGGGCATCGACCGTTCCAATCCCCACAAGCGACCAGCGGGTCTGTCGGGCAAGCTCCAGGGTTTTCTGGTTGATCCGCTCACTGAGGTAGAAATTCCGGATTTCCTCGCTCTCCACCACCGCCGGGGCATAGAGGTAGTAGCACTCCCCTTCAAAAATCGAGGCCAGCTTCTCCCCAATGGTATACGGGTTCAGTGAAGCAGAAGCGGTCAACCCCCCAACCAGGGTCACGAACTTGAGGTTCCGCACCCGGGTCCCCTGAACGGAGGAGGCCACGTGCTTCAGGGTCCTTCCCCAGGCAATCCCCACGAGGTCCCCATCCTGGAGCACCCGTTCAAGATACCAGGCACCGGCCCGACCAAGACTTGCGAAAAGATCCCCACCCTGGGGAGCAGGAACGACCACAACATCCTCAAGATGAGGGAAAAGACGGCGGAGTTCTCCCTCGATGGCAAGGCAGTTCGCGTAAGGCGAAGCGATGGAAATGCGAACAATACCACACCTTTTGGCCCGATCCAGAAGGCGGGCTACCTTGGGCTGGGAAATGCCGAGTTTTTTCGCAATCTCCCGCTGGGTGACCCCTTCCATGAAGTGCAACCAGGCCACCCGGGTGAGCAACTCCACCTCGTTGGTGCTCATGAATGAATATTCCTCAAAAGAATAATATTTCGAGAATATTCTGGCATACTCCAGAGAAATCGTCAATAATCTTACGATGGAAGAATCAAAATTCTCAGGACCTCACTTCCCGGAAGCCACGGCAAGCACCATGACGCTCCGACATCCGGCATCCTTCAAAGTTTGCGAAAGGCTCTCCACGGTTGCACGGGAGGTGAGAACATCGTCGATCACAAGGATTCGCTTCCCCAAGACGTCCTCTTTTCGCCTCACCCGGAATGCCCCCCGGACGTTCTGACGCCGTTCCTTTGCCTTAAGACCCACCTGGGGGAGCGTGGGCTTCACCCGCAGGACGCTCCATGCAAGAACAGGGAGTCGGAATGCCCTCCCCACCTCCTGGGCAAGAAGGAGGGACTGGTTGAACCCCCGGGTTTTCTCCCTTGAAGGGTGCAGAGGCACGGGGAGAACACCATCGACATCCAGAAGAAAGGGGAACTCTTCGCAGTACCGGACAAGGAGAAGACCGAAAAACCCCGCCAGAGACACCACCCCTCCGTACTTGAAGGCGTGGAGAGCTTCCCGAATAGGGAATGTGTACGCGCTCACCGCCCGGGCGAACTCAAAGTGGTACCGGAAACGGCGGCACACGTGACAGAGCAGAATCCCAGAGTGTGGCACAGTCCTGCCGCAACGAAAGCACACCCCTTCCCGGAGGTAGATGACCGAACTCTGGCAGCGCTCGCAGAGGGGGAAACGGGAGGGAAGAGCAACGTATGCCCCGCAGACCACACAGTGCTGGGGAAGGAAAAAATGCAGCAGGCTATCCATCGGCTACCGGCAAAGACCAGGAAAGGGAGTACGGAGTGAACTGCACGTGGGCTTCCACGGTGAACGTCCCCGGCTTTTGCGGGATGAGGGTAAACGACGCCTCTCCCTGGGTGTCGGTGACGACGCTTCGCTGTTTCACAAGATTTTCCCCTTCCCTGAGGTACACGTTCACGGTCTTCTCAGGACAGGGATTGCCATAGGTATCCCGTACCCGCACCCTGAAGGTCAAAGGTTCCCCAACTCTCCCTGAGGGAGGGAGCACAGAGAGGTCCTCGAAAAACCGGGGTGCTGCAGCAAGGACCGTGACCGAAAAGACGAGAGGAGGAACTTCCCAGAAAGGAAGGCGAGCTTCAAGCGTATAGTCCCCCACTTTTCGAGGCATGGCAATCTCACCCACGCACTTCCCGGAGAGATCCGTTCGCTCGTTCACCCCAAGGTCAGAAGAGGGAACAGGGGAAACACCCTCTGCGGTTTTCCACACCCACTCGACCTTCGCCCCCTGGACCGGCTTCCCCTCTGCCGTTGCTACCTGTACCTCAAAGGGCACCGGGTATCCTGCCATGGAACGCAGCACCGTACCTGGTCGAACAGCCCAGAAAAACGAGGGGCGACCGGAAATACCAAAAAGTTCGTGTTCCACAAGGATGTCCTCGGCAGAAATTCGCAGTATGTGTCTTCCGGTCCCAGATATTCCTCCAAGAGGTAGTGTCCATCTCCCTGAACTATCAGAAAAGGTCTCAGCAATGGCTGAAAAGGTGGACGAATGAATCTCTCCCCACACCTTTCTTCCGGAGCAGGGATTCCCCTCGGCATCCCTCAGCGTACCCTGGAGCACCAGCGTTTCCCCCTGGACAACTTCCCTCGGAAATGGAACAAGAAACTCAAGGGTAGCTACGGGAAGGACATACACCTCCACAGGAAATTCAAAGGTCTTATTCCCGAAGGCAAAGCTCACAGAAATCTTCCCTTCCTCAGGAAAAGTAACGGATACCGTACCTTCCCCCAGAGAGAGCACTTCTTCCTTTCCACCACATACCACCCTTGCCTCCTCAAGAGGAATCCCCCGAAAAGTGCAGCGTATCCTGAAATCTGCTGTTTCCCCCTTTTTCACCCGGGAAGGCCCAACGACTTCAAGGCTCAGATCCCGTTCTGCAGCAAAGATTTCTTCTCTCCTGTTTCCTGCCCGGTCACGCCAGATCACCCGTTTTTCCCCTTCCCAAGGCACCAGAACTTCCCAGGTGTTCTTGTTCCCTTTCACGCCTTCAACGGTTACCTCTTCATCGGCCGTCCCAAAAACCCACACTCCTTCAGGCGCCCACAATGCTCGGGACAGAAAAATCACCGGAGGGGTTCGGTCACAGAGGATATTGCTTTGGAACACTTCCTTCCCCTCAAGCACAACAAGAAGGACGTTCTCCCCCTCCTCAAGGGGAAGCTCAAGCGCAACCTCTCTCTCCCTGTGATACCGGTCCTTCATTAAGGTTTTGCCGTTCAGCACAACGAGGAAGGATCCCCGCACGGTGAAGTGAAAGGGAACACAAAAATCAGAAACACAGGAAGGCGGGGCAAAAAGAATCCGAAAGGAGGGCAAAACCTCTGCGAGACTCTGTGGCGTCGCAGGATCTCCCGGCATCAGCACAGGGAAGCTCGCAAGCCTCTTCATCCCCCGACTGATGACTTCAACCACCTCAGTGCAGGGAAAATCCGGAGCTCGGTACCAGCCATCCTGGGTGATGGTTCCGTACTGGGCACTCCAGAAAAGTGGAAAAGAACAGCTTCCCTGGCAGGCGACCCGGAATTGAAACTCCTCCCCGCAGAAAAGATGCGACGGCGCATTGATAATGGTAAAATCCCAGCCCGAATTACAGGATGCCGCAAAAAGGACTATCCCGAGAACGAGAACGATACCCGGAACATTCCGCATAGACTGCGAAAACACCGGCACAGGGACTTTCCTGAATTCTACAGGGGAGAAGAAGTACCTGTCAACGACTCAGGCCCAGAAAACACCTAAGGGGAGCCAGGTGTTCCCTGGCCCCCCTTAGGTGCAAGGAGGGGAAAGACTTCTAATAGGAGGTGCTAGTGGGGTACTCTTTTCACTTTTCAGGAGGAATTATATAGAGGACCCCCCTTGACGTCAAGGGGGGTCGGAGGGAAAATTCCGGACAACATCTACACCCTGAGGAGAAGCCGAAACCTCTTCGCTTGACAACCTGGGAGACGATCCCAGGCGATCTCCTGTGTGGCTTTCAAGACCTCTTTTGTGGAAGAGTAGATAGCAGTACTCCCTTTGATGCATTGTCATTTCATTGCATGGCGCACCAATTTTGATTTTGACCCCCAAGCTAAGAGTGGCTTCCGGTAAGTTCTTTCTTCTATCAGAGGGTCTTTGCTTTCAGAGGTAAACTCTTTTGTCATCCTCCTCTCAGGATACGCTACAGGGCAATACGGCCGACAACTCTTCCCTCCGGAAACGATGGGAACGCCAGGAAAACCCTAAAGAAAGGCGATTGAAAAACAC
>APKF01000186.1 GCA_000353875.1 Candidatus Caldatribacterium californiense OP9-cSCG
TGTGAGCGGAGAATGTCTCTTTCTGCATGGGTCAGAGAGTGAAATTTTCTTGAGGGTTTTTCGTACTCACCCTGTTCCTCAGCCATGGCCCATTATCCCCACGCTGTGAGCTCAGTGCGGTGGGAAAGGTCGATGGGGGAGCATTTTTGGTCCTTTCTGGTTCCTTTTTTCTGAGTCAATGGGCTCAAAGAAAGGAGCGAGATTGCTCCTGGAAGCAGGCAGGAATTTTAAGGCGTCGGAACAAAGAGGCTCTGGTTTGCCACAAAGGCAGAATGTCGCTGAGTTGACAGATCATCCACTCCCTGATATAGTGTTCCTCTGATGGAGCTGGGGGGAGTGTTGTGTATTTTCAGGATATCATTCTCGCTTTGAGCGACTACTGGAAGCGGCAGGGATGTATTATTGCCCAGCCATACGACGTTGAGGTTGGTGCAGGAACCATGAATCCCGCCACCTTCCTCCGGGTTCTGGGTCCCGAGCCCTGGAGGGTGGCCTATTGTGAGCCCTCTCGCCGCCCCACCGATGGCCGGTACGGGGAGAACCCCAACCGCCTCTATGAGCACTACCAGTTCCAGGTCATCATCAAGCCCTCCCCTGACGACATTCAGGATCTCTACCTCGAGAGCCTCTTTACCCTCGGTATTGACCCTAAAGAACACGATATCCGCTTTGTGGAGGATAACTGGGAATCGCCGACTCTTGGAGCCTGGGGGCTTGGCTGGGAGGTTTGGCTTGATGGCATGGAGATCACCCAGTTCACCTATTTCCAGCAGGCCGGGGGCATAGACCTCAAACCGGTTTCGGTTGAGATCACCTATGGCCTTGAGCGCATTGCCATGTACCTCCAGGGGAAGGACAATGTCTTCGAGGTTCAGTGGAATGCGCACCTGACCTATGGAGACATTCGCCTTGAAGAGGAGCGGGAGCATTCGGTGTATAGCTTTGAGGAAAGCGATCCTGGAACGCTTTTTGCCCTCTTTGAGTTCTACGAGAAAGAAGCCCAGCGACTCCTTGCGCGGGGACTTGTGCTCCCTGCCTATGATTACATCCTCAAATGTTCCCACACCTTTAACCTCCTCGATGCCCGGGGAGGGATGAGTGTTCTTGAGCGGAGCCAGTACATGGGGAGAATCCGGCAGCTCGCCAACCAGTGTGCGCAGCTCTACCTTAAAAGGCGAGAGGCCCTGGGATTCCCCTGGTGTCAGAAGATGGCGGTGACGGTGACGCATGGATAGAGAAGACCTCCTGTTTGAAATCGGTGTTGAGGAACTTCCCACAAGCCTCATCCGGGAGATTTTTTCCGAGGTCGAAGAGCAATTCAGGGAGATGCTTAAGAAGTTCCGCATTCCCTGTGAGGGATTCCAGGTATGGGGAACACCCCGGAGGATTGCCGTGTACGCCTGGGGTGTGGGACTTTCCCAGGAGCCGGTCGTTCGGGAGGTCAAGGGTCCGGCGAAAAAGGTGGGGATGGCCGAGGACGGCACCTGGTTGCCTCCGGCGCTGGCTTTTGCCCGGACCCAGGGTATTGCTCTGGAGAACCTTTTTGTCAGGGAGACCGAGCGAGGGACGTATATTTTCGGCCGGAAGTTCGAAGAAGGACGGCCTGTGAAGGAAGTGCTTCCTGAGGCGCTTGTGAGTTTTGTCACCTCCCTGGAGTTTTCCCGGTCCATGCTCTGGGGAGAGGGGCATTTTCGCTTTGTTCGTCCCATCCGGTGGCTTGTGGCGCTCCTCGGTAGGGAAGAAATCCCCCTCTCCATTGCAGGGGTTGTGGCTTCCCGCCACACCCGGGGGCATCGCTTCCTAGCCCCTGCGCTACTGCCCGTTCCTGAAGCACGGGCGTATGAGGAGGTGCTCCAGGAGGCCGGGGTTGTGGTGGACCCGAAGAAACGGCGAGCTCGTATAGAAGAGGCACTCTCCCGGCGTGCTCAGGAAGCCGGCGTGCACTGGTTACGGGACGAGGAACTCCTTGAAGAAGTGAACTTCCTCGTGGAGTACCCCGACGTTTTAGTAGGTCGCTTCAGCGAGAAGTACCTCTCCCTCCCACCCCGGCTTTTGATCACCGTTATGAAGCACCACCAGCGGTATTTCGCCGCCTGCGATAGCAAAGGGAATCTTCGTCCTTTCTTTTTCGTGGTGATCAATCGCCCCTGTGATGGGTCGGAGAAAATCATCCAGGGGAATGAACGAGTTCTGCGGGCCCGCCTTGAGGACGCGCTCTTTTTCTTCGAGGAAGACCGAAAGTACCGTCTTGCTGATCGAGTGGAAGCCCTGAAGGGTGTGGTCTTCCAGGAAGACCTGGGGAGCATGTACGAGAAGACTGAACGCCTTGTAGAGCTCGTGACGTATCTTGGGGAGGTACTGCAGCGCAGTGAGGCAGAAATCGGCCTGTTGAGGAGGGCGGCTTTCCTCTCCAAGGCTGATTTGGTGTCGTCGATGGTGCGGGAATTTCCGGAACTTCAGGGGTACATGGGGCGGGTGTACGCAGCGCTCTCGGGAGAACGGGAAGAGGTGGCTTTAGCCATTGAGGAGAGTTACCTCCCCTCACCCGATGGCCGTTTCCCTGAAACGACCCTGGGGAGCATCCTTGCCCTGGCCGATAAGATGGATACCATTGTTTCGAGTTTTGCCCTTGGGAGAATCCCCACAGGGTCTCAGGATCCTCTGGGGTTGCGCCGTCTGGGACAGGGGATCGTCTATATTCTGCTTGTCCGTCAGTGGTACTGCCCCCTTCCGGAGTGGATTGCCAGGAATCTGGCACTCCTTGCCGCTCAGGGGTTCACCCCCCGGATTCCCAACCCTGAAGAAGAGGTACGGCGCTTCCTCCTCCAGCGGTTGCGTTCCTTCCTCCTTGAGGGAGGGAAGCACTATTCGGTGGTGAATGCGGTGTTTGCCGGAAAGACCGACGACCTGTATGAACTTGCAAGACGCGTCGAATTCCTGCAGGGGCTTTTTGAGAGGAACCGGGCGCTCCTTGCCGAAATCGTCACTGGTTTCACCAGGGCGTACAACATTTCCCGGGATTTTGAGGGTCGGGAGGTTCAGGAATCCCTTCTTGTGGAAGCGGCCGAGAGAGACCTGTACCGGGCGCTCCAGAACATCGAGGGTGAGGTGCGGGGATTGCTCACCCGGGGAGAGTACCGGAAGGCCGTGGAGGTTTTCCAGGGCATCATCCCCCTTCTGAACCGCTTCTTCGACAGGGTTCTCGTCATGTGCGAGGATGAAGCCCTTCGGAGGAATCGTCTGGGGCTCATGCGGCGTATCGTCGAGCTCTTCGCCGATTTTGCCGACCTTTCGCTCATCGTGGTGGAGGAGGGAGCAGGGGTTGCCTGAGTTCGAGGACCACGAAATCCAGGGGGCAAGCGACGACTTTAACATCTTCGTTATTTCCGATGGAACGGGAAAAACCGCCTTCTCCGTGGTACAGGCTGCGCTTTTGCAGTTTGAGCTCCCCCGGGTGAACGTCCTTCGGTTCACCCACGTGCGAAGTGAAGAGGAAATCTACAACATCATGGACATGGTACGGGTCGGAAAGGACATCGTGGTCTACACGGTGGTCAACGAGGATCTGGCCCGGGTTCTGCGGGCAGAGGCGGCTAACCGCAGTGTCATCGCTTTAGACGTCCTTGGGCCGGTGGTGGAGGCACTGAAGCGGGTAAGTCTCCGGAAGCCCCGGGGAATTCCCGGGATTCTCCAGCGGGAGGAGAACGTGGCCGAACGCCTTGAGGCCATCGAATATGCCATGGAGAAGAGCACCGGGTTCAGTGTGTCGAATCTGGACCAGGCCGACGTGATTCTGCTCACCGTCTGGTATCCGCACCGGGATGAGTGCATTCTGCGGCTGGCTGAAAAAGGCATCAAATGTGGGTATGTCATGCTTGACCCGAATCTCCCTCTTCCGATAAACTTTGAGGAGGTGGTGGGGGGGAACGCAAGAGCACTCGTTGTGGGTATCGACATGGATCCCCGGTATCTGAGCGAGCTCCGTCTTGAGCGGATCAGGGCACTGGGGTTGTACTGTCTTGTGGAGAAAGCAAGTCTTGAACGGGTGGAGGAAGAACTCGCTTTTGCCCGGGGGATTTACCAGCGTCTTCGTTGTCCGGTCATTGACATCACCCGCCTTTCGGTGCACGACGTGGTGGGAAAGATTTTTGAACAAATCAAAAAGAAAAGGGAGGAACAGGCATGAAGAAGTACGTGTACTTCTTTGGTGAAGGAGACGCTTCGATGAAGCTCCTCCTTGGAGGGAAGGGAGCAAACCTTGCGGAAATGACCCGAATCGGTCTTCCTGTCCCTCCTGGCTTCACCATTACCACGGAGGCGTGTTCGCACTTCTACAAGAATAACCAGACCTGGCCTGAAGGACTTGAGGAAGAGGTGAAGAAGAGCCTGAAGGCCCTCGAGGAGAAGACGGGGAAGAAATTCGGCGACCCCGACAATCCTCTCCTTGTTTCGGTTCGTTCCGGTGCACCAGCTTCTATGCCCGGGATGATGGACACCATCCTGAACCTCGGTCTGAACGATAAGGTGGTGGAGGGCCTTGCCCGTCTGACCTCGAACGAGCGCTTCGCCTATGACTGCTATCGCCGCTTCATCCAGATGTTCGGCAACGTCGTCATGGGCGTGGACCATTCGAAGTTCGAAGCGATTCTCGACGAGGTGAAAGAAGAAGTTGGGGCAAAGCAGGACACGGATCTCGATGCCCAGGCGCTGAAAAAAGTCGTCGAGAAGTACAAGAAGCTCTACAGGGAGAGCACTGGTGAAGACTTCCCCCAGGATCCCTGGGAGCAGCTTCGGCGGGCGATCAACGCGGTGTTCCTCTCCTGGAACAACAAGCGGGCCATCACCTACCGGAAAATCCACAATATCCCTGAGGACTGGGGAACCGCCGTCAACGTGCAGATGATGGTCTTCGGCAACATGGGCTTTGACTCTGGAACGGGTGTTGGCTTCACCCGAAACCCCTCTACAGGAGAGAAGGAGTACTACGGTGAGTACCTCTTAAACGCCCAGGGTGAGGACGTCGTTGCCGGGATCCGGACCCCCAAACCCATCAAGGAAATGGAGAAGGAGCTCCCCCAGGCGTTTGAGGAACTCAAGAGGGTCTACGAGATTCTTGAAAAGCACTACAAGGATATGCAGGATTTCGAGTTCACTATCGAGCGCGGCAAGCTCTACCTCCTCCAGACCCGAACCGGGAAACGGACGGCTCAGGCAGCCATCAAGATTGCCGTGGACATGGTCCGGGAAGGACTTATCGACGAGAAGACTGCCGTGAAACGTGTGGAACCAGGCCAGATCAACCAGCTCCTCCATCCGCAGATTGACCGGAGCCAGCCTCTCAAGGTCCTCGCCAAGGGGCTTCCTGCGTCTCCTGGTGCCGCTTCCGGGAAAGTAGTCTTTGACGCCGATGAGGCAGAGAAACTTGGCAACGCCGGTGAAAAGGTTATCCTTGTTCGCCCGGAAACCACCCCTGACGACATTCACGGTGTGGTGGCGGCTCAGGGTGTTCTCACAAGCCGTGGTGGTATGACGAGCCATGCGGCCGTCGTGGCCCGGGGTATGGGGAAACCCTGTGTAGCCGGATGCGAGGCCATTAAGATCGACCTCGAGAGGAAGGAGTTCACCGTTGGCGACGTAGTGGTGAAAGAGGGTGATTACATCACCATTGACGGAAGCACTGGCGAGGTAATCCTCGGTCAGGTCCGCACCATCCCGCCTCAGCTTTCCGAGGAGTTCAAGGTGCTCCTTTCCTGGGCCGATAAATTCCGCAAACTCGGTGTTCGGGCCAACGCCGACACACCTGCCGATGCGAAGAAGGCCTTGGAGTTCGGTGCAGAGGGCATTGGTCTCTGTCGGACCGAGCACATGTTCATGGCTCCAGACCGTCTCCCCTGGGTCCAGAAGATGATCATGGCCCAAACCCTTGAGGAGCGGAAAGAAGCCCTGTCCCACATTGAGCCCATGCAGAAGGGTGATTTCAAGGAAATCTTCCGCATCATGGAAGGAAAGCCGGTCACCATTCGGCTCATTGACCCACCGCTCCATGAGTTCCTGCCCAGACTCGAAGACCTCCTTGTGGAAGTTGCCACCCTCCGGGCTCGAAGTGTTACCGGACCAGAGCTTGAGGAGAAGGAGAAACTCCTGAAGGTCGTCCGGAACCTCCATGAGGCCAATCCCATGATGGGCCTTCGGGGATGCCGTCTGGTCATCCTCTACCCCGAGATTGCCGAGATGCAGGTTCGCGCCATCATGGAAGCGGCGTGTGAGCTCACCAAAGAGGGTGTCAAGGTCATTCCCGAAATCATGATTCCACTTGTGGGCCACAGAAACGAGATCAAAGTCCTCAAGGAGAAGCTTGATGAAGTCGCCCAGAAGGTCCTGCAAGAGCAGGGTGTTTCCATAAGCTACAGCTTCGGTACCATGATCGAAGTGCCCAGAGCAGCACTTGTCGCCGACCAGATTGCCGAGTACGCTGAGTTCTTCTCCTTCGGTACCAACGACCTCACCCAGATGACCTTCGGTTACAGCCGTGACGACGCTGAAGGGAAGTTCCTCTTTTTCTACGAAGAGAACGGTATCCTTCCTGAAGATCCCTTCCAGGTCCTTGACCAGGAGGGTGTGGGGCAGCTGATGCAGATAGCCGTTGAGAAAGGCCGCAAGACCCGTCCGAACCTCAAGTGCGGCATCTGCGGTGAGCACGGTGGAGAACCGAAGTCTGTGGCCTTCTGCCACAAGATTGGTCTGAACTACGTGAGCTGTTCGCCCTTCCGGGTGCCCATTGCCCGGCTGGCTGCCGCTCACGCTGCGCTTGAAGACGTCGAGAAAGAGGCGAAATTCAACCTGTGAAAAGGAGCAGGCGGGGTGACCCCCGCCTGCCTTGAGGTCATGGTGGACATTCAGAGCATTAAGCGTTTTCTCGAAGAGAAGGAGAGAGAACTGCTCTCTCCTTTTGCTACCTTGAGCACCAGAACGCGGGGTCGGGGAAAGGAAGAGCAAGAATGCGAGCTCCGGACCTGTTTCCAGCGGGACCGGGACCGCATTCTCCACAGCAAGGCTTTCCGTCGCCTCAAGCACAAAAGCCAGGTGTTTTTGAGCCCTGAAGGAGACCACTACCGGACCCGTCTCACCCACACCCTTGAGGTCTCTCAGATTGCCCGCACCATTGCCCGGGCGCTTCGCCTCAACGAAGACCTGGTGGAGGCCATAAGCCTTGGGCATGACCTCGGGCACACCCCTTTTGGCCATGCCGGAGAAGAGGCGCTGAACGAGGTTCACCCGGGGGGATTCAAACACAACGAGCAGAGCCTCCGGGTTGTGGATTGTCTTGAGCGGGATGGGGAAGGCCTGAACCTCACCTGGGAGGTACGGGATGGGATCGTGAAGCACTCGAAAACGCATCTTGCGCGTCTTGCTGCTTCCCCTGAGGACCTTCCGGCGACTCTTGAGGGGCAGGTGGTACGCTGGGCAGACGTCATCGCCTATGTAAACCACGATATCGATGACGCCCTGCGGGCCCGGGTCATCCGCTTTGAGGAACTCCCAAGGAAAGCCATTGCTGTTTTAGGAGAGACTCACCGAGAGCGCATCAACACCATGGTTCGGGATATCGTCGTTGAAAGCTTCGATCGCCCGGAAATCCGCATGAGTGAACGGGTCCAGGAAGCAACGGAAACGCTTCGGAATTTCCTCTTCGAGCGGGTGTACTTCGGTCCTGAACAGTGGCAGGAACGGGAGAAAGCCAAGCGCCTGGTGAAGCACCTCTATGAGTTCTTTGCCGAACACCCCGAGGTCCTTGAGGCAGAGTACACTTTTGCCCGGAAAAGACAGGAGGACCTGGGAACGGTCATCTGCGATTTCATCTCGGGGATGACCGACCGTTACGCCCTGTACATCTACCGGAAGTATTTCATCCCCTCTTCGTGGCCGCAAGAGGGATGGAGAATTCGCTAAAGGGAGGTGTCCAGTATGGGAGGAGTCGTGTACTTCACTCCGATTGCCGGTCTCATTGCCGTGCTCTTTGCCGTAACGCTCATCCGTCGAATCAACGCTTTCAGTCCCGGGAATGAGAAAATGCAGGAGATTTCCCGGGCCGTTCAGGAAGGCGCCATGGCTTTCCTGAAGCGAGAGTATAGTTTCCTTGTGGTGTTTGTTGCGGTGATGTTCGTGGTTTTGGGTTTTGCCCGTGGCTGGGTGACGGCAGGGTGTTTCGTAGTTGGCGCCTTTTGCTCTGTCATGGCTGGCTTCGTGGGTATGCGCATTGCCACCCGCAGTAACGCCCGGACAGCTCAGGCCGCGACTCAGGGGGCCAATCCCGCTTTGCGGGTTGCCTTCTCGGCAGGAGCCGTCATGGGGATGTGCGTGGTGGGTTTTGGGCTTTTAGGTCTTGGGATACTCTACGCCGTTATCCGGGATGCCCAGATCATCAACGGCTTTGCCCTGGGCGCAAGCTCGGTGGCCCTTTTCGCCCGTGTTGGCGGGGGTATTTACACCAAGGCTGCCGATGTTGGAGCAGACCTTGTGGGGAAGGTTGAGGCGGGCATCCCTGAGGATGACCCCCGCAATCCTGCGGTCATCGCCGATAACGTGGGGGATAACGTCGGAGATGTGGCTGGAATGGGAGCGGATCTCTTCGAGTCCTACGTTGGGTCCATCATTGCGGCAATGATTCTCGGAACGGCTCTGGCGGAAAGCACCGCAGGACTCCTGTACCCCCTCCTTATTGCAGGGCTTGGGGTCATTGCTTCAATTATCGGGACGTTTTTTGTGAGCGCTCGAGACGAGAAAGGGCTTGCGGCGGCCCTGAACCGGGGGACCTATGTGAGCAGCGGGCTCATCGTGGTCTTCAGCCTCGTTGCCTCCCTTCTCCTTTTCCGGGGTCTTGGGCCTTTTGTGGCTACGGTTGCGGGACTCGTTGCCGGTGTGGCCATTGGGCTCCTCTCTGAGTACTACACCTCAAGCGAGTTCAGGCCCACCCGGGAACTTGCCCAGGCGTCGCAGACGGGGGCAGCGACCACCATCATCAGCGGTCTTGCCCTGGGCATGGAGAGCGCAGTTTTGCCGCTCCTTGTCATCTGTGGTGCAATCCTCGTGGCCTACTGGGCAGCCGGGATGTACGGGATTGCCATTGCCGGTCTTGGTATGCTCTCAATCACCGGTATCATTGTCTCCGTTGATGCCTATGGGCCGGTGGCCGACAACGCCGGAGGTATTGCTGAAATGGCCGGCCTGGGTCCTGAGGTTCGGAAAATCACCGATTCCCTCGATGCTCTGGGCAATACCACTGCAGCCATCGGCAAGGGCTTTGCCATAGGTTCTGCGGCGCTCACTGCCATGGGACTTTTTGCCGCTTACGGGCAGGCTGTGGGACTTCGGAGCATGGACCTTCTGCATCCCCACACGGTGGTGGGGCTTTTTGTGGGTGGCATGATGCCCTTCCTCTTCTCTTCTCTTGCCATGAAGGCGGTGGGGAGGGCGGCGTTCCAGATGGTTGAGGAGGTCCGCCGACAGTTCCGGGAAATCAAAGGGCTCATGGAAGGGAAAGCTCGTCCGGATTACGCCCGGTGTGTGGACATCAGCACCCGCGGGGCCATTTCCCGGATGATTCTTCCCGGCGTTCTGGCTGTGGTGGTACCCCTTGTTGTGGGACTTGTGCTTGGCCGTGAGGCTCTGGGTGGGCTTCTGGCGGGAGCCATCATCAGTGGGCTCATGCTTGCCATCATGATGGCCAACGCCGGTGGCGCCTGGGACAACGCGAAGAAGTACATCGAGGCGGGGAATCTCGGTGGCAAGGGTACACCGACGCACGCCGCAGCGGTCGTGGGCGATACCGTTGGAGACCCCTTCAAGGACACTGCAGGACCCTCCCTCAACATCCTCATCAAACTCATGTCCATTGTGGCACTGGTCTTTGCCCCCCTCTTTATGCGGTAGTTCTCACCCGGAGGGGTAACCCCCCTCCGGGGCAACACAGGGTGGGCGTATGTTCATCCCCGAGGAGTACTTGGAGGAAATTAAAGCCCGCGTGGATATCGTGGAGCTCATCTCTCAGTATGTGGAGCTCCGTCCCTCGGGCCGGAACTTCCGGGCCCTCTGTCCATTTCATGAGGAGCGCACACCTTCCTTTACCGTCTCTCCGGAGAAGGGCATTTTCTACTGTTTTGGCTGTGGTGCAGGGGGGAATATTTTCACCTTCGTCATGCGCATGGAGCGCCTGACCTTTCCTGAAGCTGTGGCCTTTCTGGCAGAACGCTGTGGCGTGGAGCTCCCCTCCGCTTTCCGGGGGACGTCGTCGTCCTTCCAGGAACGGGAACGGCTGTTCCGGATGCTGGAGTCTGCCAACCGGTATTACCGGGAGTGCCTTGAGGTGGGGAAAGACGAGGAAGCGTATCGGGCCAGGGAATACCTTGTGAAGAAGCGGGGGTTGGGTGAGGAAGTTCGGGAAATCTTCTCTCTCGGGTTTTCTCCGTCTTTGGGGAAAGGGCTTATTACCCGGCTGCTTGGGGAGGGTTTCTCAGGGCAGGAGATTCTCCGTGCGGGGCTGGGTGTGGTCACGAAACGGGGTGAACTCCTTGACCGCTTCCGGGGAAGGATTACCTTTGCGCTTCATGACACCCAGGGGAGAATCATCGGGTTTGCGGGGAGGGTTCTTGGGGAAGGAGAACCCAAGTACGTCAACAGCACCGACACCCCTCTCTTCACGAAAGGCCGCTCCCTCTACGGGCTTTTTGCCACGAAAGACGCCATCGTGAGGCAGCGTTTTGCCATCCTCGTTGAGGGGTACATGGATTGCCTCACCCTTTTTGAGTACGGCGTGAAGAATTGCGTTGCCTCTATGGGAACGGCGCTCACCCGGGAACAGGCCGGGCTTCTCCGGAGGTACACCGAGCGGGTGGTACTCTGTTACGATGCTGACCAGGCCGGACAGCAGGCAACGGCCCGGGGGATGGCAGTGCTATATGAGCGGGGGCTTGCGGTGGACATTGTGACCCTGCCATCACCCCATGACCCCGACAGCTTCCTCCGGGAGAACGGCAGGGAGGCTTTTCTGGAACTCCTCGGCAAAGCTCAGCCATTTTTTGAGTATGCTCTGGAATTATTGCTGAAGAACTGTGGTTATACTTCTCTGGAGTCAAAAGCCAGGGTCATCCGGGGTATGGCGCCGTTTATTGAGGCGACGAGGGACCCGGTGGAACGGGCGTTACGGGTCAGGTTTCTTGCGGAGCGGGTTGGTGTCGACGAGGTCCTCGTGGAACGGGTGCTCGGGAGGGAAGACTTTGGGGTGTCTGGAGGTGCGCTCCCCCGTGGGGTCCCGGAACCCGGATGGGTGCAGGCCGAAAAGATGTTGCTTCGAGCGTGTTTTGACGACGCGGCGCTGCGGGGGAGGATTGTGGAGGTCATCGACCGGGACCACTTCCAGAAGCCGGAACACCAGCGAATTTTTCAGGCCATCGTGCATCTTTCTTCGAAAGAGGCGTTTACCCTTTCGGACCTTGTGGACGTTTTCCAGGGGGAGGAGGGCATTCAGGCCCTCATCGGGGAAATTGCCTCTCGAGAAGAATTTGCCTGTGCTTCTCGAGAGGACCTTGTGGAGGACCTCATCCGCCAGGTGAAGCTTTCGTCGCTTGAGCAGAAAATCCAGAGCCTCCGGGAGGAGCTCAGGCGTTCTGACGATCCGGAGGGCTGGAGAAGGTACCATGCCCTGGTGCAGGAACGGGAAAAACTCCGGAGAACTGCGACGTGAGAGAGGAGAGAGGGAGTCTTGAGTGGGAACGGGAAAAAGAAGACCTCTCAGGAAATTGCTTCGCTTGTTGAGAGTGGTAAACGGAAAGGGTACGTGACCTTCAAGGAGCTCAACGACATCCTGGGGGATGACGCGGTCAACGTCGACAAACTCGACGACGTGTACGACACGCTCTCAGAACTCGGCATCGAGGTCTCTGATGAAGAAATTTTTCGGGAAGAGGTTCCGGCTCTTGAGGCTGAAGACTGGCAGATTGAGGACGTTCGAGGGATTGGTGCAGACGACCCGGTCAAGATGTACCTGAAGGAAATCGGTCAGGTGCCGTTGCTCACTCCGGAAGAAGAGGTGGAGCTCGCCAAGCGTATTGAACAGGGAGACCAGGAGGCGAAGAAGAAGCTCATTGAGGCCAATCTGCGGCTTGTGGTGAGCATCGCCAAGCGATACGTTGGTCGGGGTATGCTCTTTCTTGACCTCATCCAGGAAGGGAACCTCGGGCTTATCCGGGCGGTGGAGAAATTCGACTACCGCAAGGGGTACAAGTTCTCGACATACGCCACCTGGTGGATTCGCCAGGCCATCACGAGGGCTATCGCCGACCAGGCCCGGACCATCCGCATCCCCGTGCACATGGTAGAGACCATCAACAAACTCGTCCGGGTGAGCCGCCAGCTGACGCAGGAACTCGGCCGTGAACCCACTCCTGAGGAGATTGCCGAGCGCATGGGCATCACTCCGGAGAAGGTGCGGGAAATCCTGAAAACCGCCCAGGAGCCGCTGTCTCTGGAAACCCCCATTGGGGAGGAGGAGGACAGCCACCTCGGCGATTTCATCGAGGACACGGGGATCATGGCCCCACCGCAGGCAGCGTCGTATTCCCTTTTGCGGGAGCAACTTGAGAACGTCCTCAATACCCTCACCGAGCGGGAGCGAAAAGTCCTGAAGCTTCGCTTTGGTCTTGAAGATGGAAAGCCCCACACCCTTGAGGAGGTTGGGCAGATTTTTGGGGTCACCCGGGAACGCATCCGCCAGATTGAGGCCAAGGCCCTGCGGAAACTCCGCCACCCGAGCCGGAGCAAAAAGCTCCGGGACTATCTTGACGAATCCGATTGACGTTTTTATAATCTGTACTTGAATCGCTCCTCGGTAGCTCAATGGTAGAGCGTCCGGCTGTTAACCGGATGGTTGCAGGTTCGAGTCCTGCCCGGGGAGCCATTGCTTTTTCAGGGAGGGTGAAAGCATGAGGAGGGGGTTCCTGCGGTTTCTCGGAAGTATGGCAATCGCTCTTCTTTTCTGTCTTCCTGTGCTGGCCCAGGAATTCACGGGAGAGGCTTCTGTTGCCTTTCCCCCTTTTACTCCGGAAGTCACGTCCATCTTTGAGTCTGACCAGGGCGTGGCCGGAGGTATCACCTTCTACTACCTGCCCCTGAAGCAGATTGTCGTGGGGTACAGGATTTCGCTTGTTGAGCCATCGCAGCCTCCCTCTGAAGCATACTGGCGGAGAGACCCCCGCTACAGCTATCCCGTGTACTTCTGTGACGTCCCTGCCCAGTACGTGCTGAGCCGGGATAGTCGGTACTACGAGCAGGCCAACCCTCAGAGCTTCACCCTTCGGGGTCTTGTCCCGCAGGCGACCTATTACGTCGTGGTGACTCCTCTCTGCATCTGGCCTAAATCTCCCTGGAATATCGATGAACGCGGGAAGGCCTTCTGGTACGTCTGGCTTCCGGCAAAAACCTTTGGCTGGGTGTACACGGATGGGTCTTCTTCGGGCCTTGTGATGTCTGAAGGTGAGGGAGGGGAGCGAAAGCGAGGGTACGCCGAGGTTTACCGTGTGGTTTTTGAAGGGGCAGTTCTTGCCCGGAAGTCCTCCGGGGGACCTGGAGGAAGGTACAGTCCCCAGTGAGACGGAGGAATTTCCCGCAACCCCGGGGGAAGGTGACTTGAGTCACCATTCATAGCTCTGAATGACGATGACGCCCTTTTCCGCAGCTTTCCGGAGAAATCCCCGGGTGGCGAAGTGAGTGACGAGGATTTTCACAATTTCGGTCGCTTCGTATTCTTTCTGCACCGCTTTTGCCTTTTGCTCGAGTTCCTGAAAAACTCTCTCTTTCCCGTCATCAAGGCGGATTTTGGCTTCTCCCACAAAGTACACCGGTTTTCCTTCCCGCTCTCCTTTGCCGAAGAAGTTGACCTCCACACCACCTATGTCTATCCGAACGAACCGCTCCGTTACCCTGAACCCGTATTTCTCCTGGAGTACCCGGGGCAGCATTCGGTACGCTTCGTTTTCAAAGGCATAGCTGAAGCTCCGGGAGAGTCCTCCAAGCTCTTCCCGGGTTCGCTTGAGACCCGCGGTCAGATTCCTGATTTCTTCCTCCGTCCTCTTCTGGGCTTCGGTGAGCGCCTCCACCGTCTCGGTGAGCTTATCCACCCGTTCCTCGGTTCTCCTCTGGGCTTCAGCGAGAGCCTCAATCCTTTCCTCCGTCCTCTTCTGGGCTTCGGTGAGTTTCTCGACGTGGCCGATGAGCCTGGTGAAATCTTCCTCTCTCCTTTTCTCTACTTTGACAAGTTCGCCGACAATAGTTCCCAGGTCTTTAAGGGTGTCCCGAAGCTCAACAAGGCCCTCCGTGCCCCCATAGGTTTCCCGGATGCGCTCATCGACAATCTGGATGATTTCCCGCTTTACTGCGGGGGTGATTTTCGGTTTGGGTTTTCCGGACTGCACTCCTTGCTCCTCCTGTCTATCTTCTCCAGAGCGATGGCAATATTATCCCTGAGAATCCTCTGAAAGACAAGACCCGGCGCTTACTGGGTCTCTGGTTGTGCTTTCCGATCGCGGTCTTCCCCGGAATTCTTGCAAAAGAAGAGGGATCTCTGGTACAGTTTCTTCGGGGGAATCGTACACTGTGATCCCGGGGGTTGCCGGATGTGGAAAAAGGCAGTTGAGAGACGCTGGGTTTTCCTGAAAAGCGTACCCTGGATTCCCGTAATCCTTGTGCTTTTCTCAACCTCCTGGGGCCTGTGCCGGGAATCGCCCTTTGCCAACGGGCATTTCTGGGAAAAAGACGGTCTTTTCCTCCACTACCGGATGTGGTTTCCCGAACACCCCAGAAAGAAAATCCTCTTCATCCACGGCCTGGGTGGGTCAACGTTCTCCTGGCGGTACGCACCGGATTTCCTCCTCCAGGAAGGCTACTGCATCGTGGCAGTGGATTTGCCCGGCTTTGGGTATAGCCAGAGGGTGACGGGAAAGTTCTTGAAAACGGAAGCACAGGTTCGGCTCCTCCTTGATTTCTTGAGATTCCTCGATACAGTCCTTATTCCAGAGCGCCTTTCTCACGATCCCTGGTACCTTGTCGGCCACTCCATGGGTGGGAAAATCGCCTTCCTCATGAGTTTCAAGGAACCAGAACGTTTCCTGGGAGTGCTCCTTGTGGATGCGGCTTTCCGAGGCCCTTCGCTGCGTTTCCTCAGGGTCTTCACCACCTTCCCCCTGACCAGAACGTGCTGGGTAACGCTTATCCGGAACGCCTTCCTTACCCCTTCACGTATTCGCCGCTTCCTTACCAGGGCCTACGGTCGAAGGCCAAGCACTTCGGAGGTGGAAGGATACCTTGCGCCGCTTCGGCTTCCGGGAACTGCCCGGAGTCTCCTGAGCCTTGTGAACCAGGCCTCGTCGCTTCGACTTGCTGTGTTTTCGGGGAGACCCCACCCGCCCTTCCTCCTTCTCTGGGGAGAGCAGGATCGTTTTGTACCGAAGCGGCAGGCTGAGAAG
>APKF01000187.1 GCA_000353875.1 Candidatus Caldatribacterium californiense OP9-cSCG
CTCCACCGTCCCCTCGCCCCCATCAGCCAGGGGCTTTTCGGTAACCTGGAAGCGAGCATGAGCTCTCTGAAAACCCCGCCGTATGGCTGAAGCGGCCTCAGGACTCGTCAGGCTCCCCTTGAAGGAATCAGGACAGGCCACGATGCGCACGACCCTTAAGGACCTCCGGGTTCACGAGATTGGGAGGGATTTCCCCCTGCAGTGCCTTCACAAGGTTTTCAGCCGCCATTTCTGCCATCCTCGTCCGGGTGGCGTACGATGCTGAGCCAATGTGAGGCGCCAGCACAACGTTCTCGAGCTCAAGGAGTTCCGGCTCCACTTCAGGTTCCCGCTCAAAGACATCTAGGGCCGCACCACGAATCCAGCCCTCCCGGAGAGCCCGAACCAGAGCCTTTTCATCGACAACAGGACCCCGGGCAGTGTTGATGAGGTAGGCCTCTCGCTTCATCATGCGGAGTTCCCGCTCGCCAATGAGGTGGTAGGTGTCCTTCGTCAGGGGAACGTGGAGGCTCACGAAATCCGAGGTCTGCAGGAGTTCAGGAAGGGGAACGAATCTTGCCCGGTACTGCCGCTCGATCTCTTCCGGAGCCCGCTGTAGGTCATAGTAGAGAACCGTCATGTCGAATCCCAGAGCCCTCCGGGCCATGGCTTGGCCAATCCGGCCGAAACCCACAATGCCCAGGGTCGCCCCGTACACGTCGGTCCCAAGAAGGAGCATCGGTTCCCACCCCCGGAATTTTCCTGCCCGGACAAACCTGTCTGCCTCCACAATCCTCCGGGCCACGCTCATCATGAGCGCCCAGGCAAGATCCGCTGTGGTTTCCGTCAATACTCCGGGAGTGTTGGTCACCATGATACCCCGCCGCGTCGCCTCTTCCACATCGATGTTGTTGTACCCCACGGCGTAATTGGCGATAACTTTGAGATTCGGTCCTGCTGCCTCCATGACTTCCCGGTCGATGGTGTCGGTGAGGAGACAGAGAATCCCGTCTTTCCCCCGTACTTTCTCAAGGAGCGTCTTTCGGGGAAGTACGCCGTCGAAATCGCTGACCTCAACTTCACACAGGGAGGCAACAATTCGGATGCCTTCTTCGGGAATCCTGCGGGTGATAAAGACCGTGGGTCGTCTCACCGCGTCCTCACTCCTCTCTCAGAGTATGGGGAAGAGCCGGTTCCATGCTGAAAGAAACGTCCTCTTGGCATTGGCCACCACCAGGCGGGGGTTTTCCCCGGGAAGCGGTCTGACCTCGAAGGAAATCACTGGGCGTTCGGTGAAGGTTGTCCTCTCGAGGTATCCGATGCGGAAAAGCGCCCTAAGGAATTCTACTACCTCCTGGACATCGTTGCACCCTTCTCTCAGGCCAAAACGGGGATGCGTATCGCCATAAGCAGGGTGCCCTTTCGCCAGCACAGCATTCCCGATGTGGACGTGGTTCACAAAGGGAGCAAGGAGGGTGAGCGTGCAGGCAGGATCCTCGAAAAGGAGCGGCTCATGGGAGAGATCAATCGTCAGACCAAAATTCGGACACTCAGCTCGAACAAGCGAAGCCACCTCAAAAGCAAGGGGAGCCGGACCGATAAGGGCCCTTTTGTCCACCGCGTAATCAAAGACCTCGAGGTTCACCCCAAGGAGGTATCCGGAAATCTCTGCCTTCTCTTCTGCGTACCGGCAAAGCTCCACAAGGGATTCGACAAGCCGCCCTCTTGCCTCTTCCTCTTTCCTCTCTCCCGGTCGCTTTCCGGAAGGAAAGGCCAGAGCTTTCGCCTTTGCAACGTACGCCTTATCCACAGCCTGCTTGAGAGCCTCAAGGGCCTGTTTCCGCTCTTCCTCTTCAAGAGCACCCAGGCTGAGCCCCCTCGAGAGCACAAGGGGCTGGGCCCCAAGAAGGACCTCTACCCGGGCCACATCGCACATCACGCCAACGGCCCGAAGCACTTCTTCGTCAAGAAGGGCACTCACCTCAATGGCCTGGAAGAATTCATCCGCAAGGATTTCCTCCACACTCTGCACGACGTCTTCTTGAGTCGTCGCCTGCGGATAGGCCATAAAATGCACAATGCCCATGTGGAATGTGTCGTGCCACGGGTACACGTTCTGCACCTCCCCAGGGTAGACACATCGGTTCTTGCCCTCTGGGAACATGGTACCGGAACACGAAACCAAGCGCAATACGTTATCCCGGCTATGCCCGCACGCAAGCGGCATTCGTCAACTGTGGAGCAACTCCGAATTCTGGGAAACCTGGAAGTCCCCGCAGGTCGTGGTTTCGAAACCCCTGATCCAGCCTCTGAAGATCCGGAAATCACAAACCCTACCAGGCTTTTTAAACATCGTTCTCCTGCAAAATCTCCTCCAGGTCCTCCGGCCACAACACTCCCATTTCGCAGAGGATGTCGCCCGGGGGGCGAGGGGAGAACCTTTGAACCCGGAGTGCTTCGGCAAGGTGTTCTTCCTCAATGATTCCCATTTTGAGAAGCCTCTCCCCCAGACGGGGAATTGTGTACAGGTCCACACCACGTGGGATACTCAGAAAGTTCTTGTCTCTCAAATACCCCAGGGCTTTCTCCAGGCTCCGGTGTGGCCTTCCCTTCCCCTCAATCAATCCCCTCGAGGCAAACGGATCCTCCACGAATCCCTCCGGCATTCTCACCCCTGCCAATACATTGGCTCCCGCCCTCCACCAGGGATTCGGTATGTTGGAAACACCGACCTTCGGTCCGGTGGTACCTCCCGGGCAATCCTGAAATGCACTCCTCCATCGGGTATAATGTACTGGGAGTGACACCTGGGTGAGCGGCGAAATCGCCTACATCGAGGACGAGAAAGACGTTGCGGAGTTTGTGACGTACTTCCTGGAAAAAGAAGGGTACCGTGTCCTTCACTTCTTTAGAGGAGAGGATTTCCTCAAGGAAATGGAGCGCCTCTCTCCCCAGCTCATTCTCCTTGACCTTATGCTTCCCGGTATCGGAGGTTTTGAGGTCTTCCACCACATCCGGTCCCATCCTCGCTATCGAAATACCCCAGTCATCATGCTCACTGTGAAAGACGACCCCATGGACATCGTCTCGGGTCTTGAGATGGGAGCCGACGACTACATCACCAAACCCTTTCACCCGCGGGAACTCCTGGCCCGCATCAGGGCGGTGCTGCGGAGGGTCTCAGGACTGTCTTCCGGGGGGAATTTCCTCCAGGCCGGAGACCTTGTGCTTTTCCCCGAAAGCCTTGTCGTGGAGGTTAAAGGAGAGGCCATCCCCCTTTCTCTTCGGGAATTCCGGCTCCTTGAGCTCCTTGTGCGGAACCGGGGAAAGGTTGTGTCCCGGCAACGGATTCTCGATGAGGTGTGGGGCGAAAACGCCTTCGTCACCGACCGGGTGGTGGACGTGTACGTGGCGCACCTTCGAAAAAAACTCGGTGTCCTGGGACAACAGATTGTGACCATTCGGGGAGTGGGGTATTCCTTTGAACCCTCTTGAGCTATTCCTCCTTGGGGTTTTGGGGATTGCAGCGTTCTCCCTGGGATACACCCTTGCTTTCCTGAAAGGGAGGAAGTTCCTGGCCGAGCTCTCCGAAGTATCACCGGAACAGGGCTTTAGAGGGGGTCTCAAACAGTTCTTCGAGGAAATACAGAAGCACAGGGAAGCGATGTTCCGGGATTTCCTCGCCCTCCTTGACCGTGTGTCCACTGGGGGAGCGCTGTACCTTCGGAACAGGAATCGCCTGCTCCTCAACGCGACCTTTGCCCAGGCCATTGGTTTAAGAAGCGGTGGGGTCAGAGAAGTTGCGTTCTTCGAAATCCCGGTTTTTGGGGATGTCCTTGCCCGGGCCGTATCGTCAGGAGAAAGGATGAGCGTTCCTTCTTCAGGATTTGCCTTTTTGCCCTTTCTTCTTGGCGAAGAACGCTTCCTGCTCCTTGAGGATGAGAAGAAAAAAGACCAGAGACTCCGGAGCCTCAGGTATTTCCTCACCGCCCTCTGGCACGAGGTCCAGACGCCTTTGACCGTCCTCTCGGGGTACCTGGAAACCCTCGAAGAGGGTCGTCCCATGGAAGGAGAAATCCTCTCCCGCATGGTGCGGCAGGTCAGGCGCCTCGAAGGTACGATCCGGGAAATCCAGCGGCTCAGCGTTCTCCTTGAGGAAAAACCGGAGAGGATTTCGGATCGGGAGTTCTCCACCCTCCTGCAGGAAGTCCTTGAGAAAGCCCGGGAAGACCACAAAGACCTGAGGGTTCGGGTCGATATCGCAGAGAGAGAAAACACAAACCTCCTCCCCCTCTCCCGCGGTGAGGCTTTTGTGCTCCTCTCTAACCTCGTAACCAATGCCTTCTCCTTCAACGTCTCCGGGGGAGAAGTTGCCATCACTGTGGCTTTTGGAGACCTGGGGCTATACCTTGCCCTTGAGAACACCACTTCACCCCCCGATGCCGAGTTCCTGCGCTGGTTCTTCGACCCCACTGAGGCGCTTCCCCGGGGAGGGAGCGGTAAAGGCGTGGGGCTGTACCTCATCAGGGAAGTGGTGGAGCGGAGGAACGGAACGATCCATCTGCGGCCCCAGAGAGACCGGGTGGTCTTCGAGATCACGATTCCCTGGGAAACGGAGGACAGTAAAATTTCTGAAGGGGGAACCCCTCCTCGTTGACGAACCTCACCCACCCTGGTATAATTCCATCTGCAAGCCGGGCTGGTGGAATAGGAAGACACGCTATCTTGAGGGGGTAGTGGGTTTACACCCGTGCGGGTTCGAATCCCGCGCCCGGCACCATCCCAAAGGCAAAGACCTCCTGAGGCCACCGAGAAAACCCCAAAAGCCTCAAAACCCGTGGTATACTTAGAGGAAAGACGTGGAGCGTGAAGGCCATGAAATGCAGCCGCTGTGGGAAGCCCGCTTTCGTGAAATTCAGAAGACACAATGCCGCCTTCTGCGAGGAGTGCTTTGACCTTTTCTTCGAGCGCCAGGTTGAGGGGGCCATTCGCCGGAAAAGGATGTTCACCAGGGACGAAAGGGTACTCCTTGGAGTTTCCGGGGGAAAAGACAGCATGGCCCTGTGGCACTACCTCCACCGGGCTGGCTACAGGGTTTTTGGAGTGCATGTTTTCCTTGGCATTGGAGAATACTCGGAGAAGTCCCGTGAGGTTGTGACCGCCTTTGCCCGGTCCTGTAACCTCCCCCTGACCGTCCTCGACGTTCAGGACTTCATCGGGTGTTCCCTTCCGGAAGCTGCCCGCAGGCTCAGAGAACGGGCTCCCTGTTCCCTCTGCGGGAGCATCAAGCGCCATATTCTTAACCGTTTCGCCTTTGAAGAGGGCTTTTCCGTATACGCTACCGGCCACAACCTCGACGACGAAGCCGCCACACTCCTTGGAAACGTCCTACATTGGCATATTGACTACCTTGCCCACCAGGACCCTCACCTCCCAAGCCCTCATCCCAAAATGACGAGGAAAGTCAAGCCCTTCTACACCCTCACAGAAGAGGAAATCCTCCGGTACGTGGAGCTCCACCGTATCCCCTTTGTGCCTGAGCGGTGCCCCCTCTCTCAGAAGGCCAAAAGCCTCGACTACAAGGAAGCCCTGGCATTCCTTGAGGAACGGCCCCCCGGGACCAAGCACATGTTCTTTTGGGGTTCC
>APKF01000188.1 GCA_000353875.1 Candidatus Caldatribacterium californiense OP9-cSCG
CCCCGGAACTCCGGGAATGCCAGAGGTGTGGCATGCCCACCACCCAGGAAGTCTGCTCTTTCTGCCGCACTGTGGAGAGACTGAAAGCCAAAGAGGTGAAGAACCATGCGCATTCTCGCCGTGAATAGTGGAGGATCCTCCATCAAGTACGAGCTCTTTGAGATTGGAGAGCAGGAAACCTCAATCCTCCGGGGGAACATCAAGCGCCTGTATCGTCAAGATTCTTTTCTCGAACAGACGTCCTCTTCGGGCACTCTGGTAAGGAACGTCCCCAACCTCGACCACGAAAAGGGTCTGAACCTCATGCTTGAGGCCCTCACCGAAAGCGGATGCCTCAGGGATCTCACGTCCCTCGATGCCATAGGGATCAAGCTCATCAACGGGGGCAAAAGGGTGATGGAGACGCGTTTCATCGACGACGAGGTCCTTGCAGCCCTCGAGGACCTTGCCTCGGTTACCTCTGTGCATAATCCCCCGGCGCTTCTTGCCATCGAGATCTTTCGCCGGATCGTCCCCCACATTCCCCTTGTGGGAGTTTTTGAGACCACCTTCCACCGCTCCATCCCGCAGGCCCATCGGGTTTATGGCCTCCCCTGGTCCCTGAGCACCGAGTACGGTCTGGAAAAGCTTGGCTTTCACGGGAATTCCTACCGGTACATCGCCGAACGCATCGCCGAGCTTTCCCCTCACCACACCAGAGTCGTGGCCTGCCACCTCGGCAGTGGCTGCAGTGTCTGCGCCATAAAGGACGGGAAATCCTTCGACATCTCAAGCGGCTTCACCCCACAAAGCGGGGTCATCATGTCTACCCGTCCGGGGGACTTCGACCCTCAGGTTCTTTTGTACCTTGTGGAGAAAGCGGGGCTTCAGCCTGCCGACCTTAACCGGATACTCACCAGGGAATCCGGGCTTTTGGGGATCTCCGGAGTCAGCGGGGAAATGTGGGAACTCGAGAGAGCAGCCAAAGAGGGAAATGCTCAAGCTCAGCTTGCCATTGACGTTTTCGTGTACCAGGTGAAAAAGTCCATCGGAGGGTTCGCCGCTCTCATGGGGGGTGTGGAGAGCCTGGTGTTCACCGGGGGCATCGGGGAGAACGACGCCTACATCCGGGAAAGCATCTGCGAGGGCCTGGCATTCCTTGGCATTGAGATTGACCCGGAACTCAATGCCCGGATGGTGGGCGGAAAAGAGGGAAAGATCAGCCGGTCCACCTGTGAGGTCTGGGTGATCCCAACCCGGGAAGAACTCATGGTTGCCCGGGAAACCGCACGACTCATTGCCCAAAAAAGGAGGTGAAGCCATGTCTTCTGCCGAGTACCACGCCCAGGGGTTCAACTGCGCCGAGTCGGTGCTCCTCGGACTCTGTGAGGAAATGCACGTGGAAAGCCCCCTGATCCCCCGGATTGCCACAGGTTTTGGGGGAGGCATAGGCCACACCGGGAATATCTGCGGTGCTATCACCGGAGCGGTCATGGCCCTGGGGATTGCTTTAGGGAGAGAAAAACCCGAGGACAGAGCAACCCGGGACAGGCTCTACCTTCTTGTGGAATCCTTCCTTGGGGAGGTCGAAAAGGCCCTGGGTCATCTCGATTGCTTAAGCCTCATTGGGGTCCGTCTCAATACCGAAGAGGGTCTGAAGCGGTACCGGGAGGAAAACCTCCGGGAGAGGTGCCGCAGTATCGTGGCAACCGTGGAGGAGATTGCCAAAAGGTACCTTTCGGGGAAGGGGAACCCCGAAAGGTAAGGGGTTCCCCCGGGAGTCACACCCGGTAGTAGGCCTCAAGGCAAAGCGGAACCTTCACGTAATGCTCGTAGAGTTCGTCGTAGATGGCCCGCTCCGGAGAGGGTTCAAAGACCCTTGTGGTGTGGATGATATTGCGTTTTGCCTCCTTGAGGTCTTTCGCGTACCCTGTCCCCACCATGGCAAAAAGCGCCGCTCCAAGAACCGTGGCCTCCTCGCAGGAGGTGACCACCACCGGGAGATTCAGTACATCGGCGCGGAGGCGATTCCAGAGAACATTCCTCGACCCCCGCCCACGACAACCACGCGTTGAGGATGGAACGCAAAGGCCTCCGAAAGCGCCTCAACAGCCTGTCGGAGCTGAAAAGCAAGCCCCTCAAAGGCGGCCCGGGCAACGTGGGCCCGCCCCGTGGTGAGCCCAAGCCCCAGGATGGTGCCCTTCGTGCCGTAGGGTTTCAGGGGTCCTGAGGGCATGAAGGCGGGGATGAAGAGCACCCCATCGGCCCCAGGGTCGACAGAGGCAGCCTCCTCCACAATGCGCTCGTAGATATCGCTTGCGTCCTTGAGGTCGGCGAAGAAGTGCCTTCGGACCCACTCCACCACACCCCCGGCGATCATGAGCATCTGGGGATTCCAGAACCCTTCCTCCGCATCAAGCTCAACAAGCATCCCCGTGGTGAAGGCAACCTCCGAATCCCGGTAGTAGGGAATCCGCAACGCGGCAATCTCCCAGGTGCCCGAGCTCAGGATGAGCTCGTCGTCTTTCGCCAGGGAACCGACGAGGGCAAATTGGGTGTCGTGGCCCGCAGAGGTCACCGGGGTACCCGCAGGGATGCCGGTTTTATCGCTGGCGCTTTTCGTCACCGTTCCGATGATTTCGCCGCTTTTCACCATCCGGGGGAAGAAATCCGGGGTAAGGCCGGCAAGGGAAAGCAGCCGCTCCGACCATTGGCGATTCCTGATATCCATCATCATGGTGGTGGAGGCTGAGGGGTAGTCCATGGTCATTTCTCCGGTGAGTTTGAAGTTAAAAAGCCCGGGCATCATGAGGAAGTACCGGGCTTCATCGAGGGCTTCCGGAGCGTTTTCCCGAAGCCAGAGGAGCTTCAAGAGGGTGTTGAAGGGGATCACCTGGTACCCCGTGATACGAAAGATTTCTCGAGCGTTCACGAGTTCCACGATTCTCCTTGCCCACTGCTCCGTCCGGGAACACTGCCAGGAAATCACCGGATAGGTGAGACTTCCGTCTGCTCTCACGGGGGCACCATCTGCCCCAAAAGTGGTCACCGAAACCGCTCGGATTTCCCGACCGGCCGATGCAATGACCTTCTGAGTCGCCTGGCAGAGTTTCCCCCAGATTTCCTCAAGGTCCCAGACAAGATAGTGCGCCGAGCCCTCCTGGTACCTGGGAGCGTTCTGGAAAGCGGCCATGGCGAGAATCTCCCCTTGAGGGCTTATGGCCACCGCCCGGACACTCGTTGCACCGCAGTCCAGCACAAGGAAGTACTCTTTTGCCATCCCTCTTCCCTCCTCAGACCAGAAACCGGAGGAAGGCCCCAATGCGCTGGATCTCCGAAAGCCTGGGATTTCCTGCAAACACATACTTCACTTCTCCCCTCTGGAGCACCACCATCTCAAGGACCTCCTCCACGATGTTCTCCACCCTCCTTCGTTCCCCTCCACAGAGTTCACAGGAAGAAGGCGCAAGGGCCATGGTACCACAGGATGGACAGAGAAACCCCTCCTCCCGGTAACTCTCATCCACGACCACGGTCTGGCAGGCACCAAAAGAGGCCGCCCGAAGGACATTGGCAAGACCAATGGTCGCCGAAGCAGCGTTCCCCACCATGGTGAGCAAACGGTCAATCAGGGCATGGTCCTCTTCCTCAAGGACCATCCGCTCAAGGCTCAGGGCAACCTCGGAGATTTCTGCAAGACCACTTTTGGGGTCAAGCGTCACTCGCCCTTTGAGTCGCTCCCGCAGGTACGATGGGAGCACTCGCTCAAAGAGCGCGTAGTCCTCCTCCCGAAGACCCACGAAGAACACCTCGAAGCGCCCTTTTCGGAAGTGCTCAAGGAGGATGTCGACGACATCCTGGAAGTGATGGACAACCTTCTGCTCGATGCTCCGGGCAATACGGCGTTCCTCAAGGCCATACCACCCACCGGCCCGTACCCTCGAGGGAACGTCGGAGAAGAAGGGCTCGTGTTCTTCGATTTCCCCCATGAAAATCTCGAAAAACCTCGCCTCCCGGCGGTCCACAGGGACGAGGAAAATCCGGCGGTACTCGTCAAAGAGGACTTCAAGAGGCCTGGTGTAGGGGGAAGGACCGTACACCACCGTGCACTTCCAGGGTCTGGGGAGCTCGTACGCCTCGAAAAAATCGACCGCAGCATCGACGAAGAGGGCAAGACCCTGTTTTTGAGGAGTGGAGTGGGTAAGATAATGCTCTGCTTCACGAATGCTTCTCTGGAGATCATCCCGGTCCTCAAACTCACGGTATCTCTCCAGGAACTCCTCAAGGCGAGTCAGAACCCTTTCCGGGAAATCCTCTCCGGTAGAGCAGTACACCGAAAGCACCTTCCCCCGCTCCGTCTGCCTTCCAGAGAGCGCAAGGAGCTCTCCTGCGGCTACGAAACGCTTCATGGACGCTTCCCCTCCTTCAAGCGCTCGAGCTTCTCCCCAAAGGGAGGATACACCACACCCTCCTCGGTCACCAGGGCGGTAACGAGCTCCGCCGGGGTCACATCGAATGCCGGGTTCCGGACGGCAACCTGCGGGGCCACGCGCACACCGCCAAAGGAGAGCACCTCTTCTGCCCCCCGCTCCTCAATGGGAATATCCGCGCCGGACCTTGCCTTGGGGTCAACGCTTGAAAGCGGTGCCGCCACATAAAAGGGAATCCCGTGATGCCGGGCAAGGACCGCCACCGTATAAGTTCCGATTTTATTGGCCACATCGCCATTCATGGCAATGCGGTCTGCTCCCACGATGACCTTGGTGATTGCCCCCTGGGACATCAAAAATCCTGCCATGTTGTCGCAGATCAAGGTCACGGGGATACCTGCTTTCTGGAGTTCGAAGGCAGTGAGCCGTGCCCCCTGCAAAAGTGGGCGGGTCTCATCGGCATACACCACGAGTCTCTTCCCTTCCCGGTGCACGGCCCAGAGAATCGCTCCAAGCGCCGTCCCCCACCCGCCGCAGGCTAAGGGTCCTGTATTGCAGTGGGTGAGGACTCGGTCACCGTCCTCAAGGAGTCCAGCCCCGAAGCGGGCAATACGCTCAGAAAGGAGGGCATTCTCCCGGTCTATGGTCTTCGCCTCCTCAACGAGGCGTTCCACAATGTCCTCCCAATCCCCCTCACGTTCCCCAGGCAACCAGATGCGCTGCATCCGATCCAGAGCCCAGAAAAGGTTCACTGCCGTGGGGCGGGTTGCCCGAAGGTCCGCATCGACTTCGCGCAGGAAAGCAAAAAAGTCGTCGCTTTTCAAAGCCTCAAAAGCTCCAAGGCACACTCCATACGCTGCCGCCACCCCAATGAGGGGAGCCCCCCGGATCCTCAAGGCCTTTATGGCCTCCACCACATCCCGGTAATCCTCTGTTTCGATGTAGACCTCCTCACGAGGAAGGCGGGTCTGATCCAGAAAACGGAGCGTTCTTCCTTTCCATTCAAGCGCCTGAAGCATCGTCGTCTCCTTTCTCTACAGCCCCTTCCCCAGAAACACCAGAATCGTCACAATGCCCGTGGCTAAAGCGGCCCCTCCAGCGACAAAAGGGAAGATTTCCCAGGCACCGAAACCCGCGAGGAACGCCACGAGTGTCCCGGTCCATACCCCCGTGAAGGGCAGGGGAACACCCACAAAAAGGAGGATCCCCCACCTCCCGTATTTCCTGTAGGCGGCAAAGCGACGCTGCGCATGGGTGGTGTACCAGCTGAAGAGACGGTCAAACCAGGCAGAAGCCTGAAAAAGGCGGACAAGCTGGGGCAAAAGGCCCATCACGAGGAAAAAGGGGGTGAGGTTCACCAGAAAGGCAAGGGGGGCAACGAAGGAGAGAGGGAGCTTTTCCACGAAGACCCCGTAAGGGAGTGCCCCCCGAACCTCGCTCACCGGAAGGAAGGCAAGGAGCGCCACCCGAAATACGCCCTGAAGGCTCACAGGGACATCCTCCGCACGAGCTCCCGGATGATGAGGGTGAGTTTGGGCTGCGCTTCGTTGGCCGCCTGCACCACTTCCTCAAAGCTCAGCGGCGCCACAACCCCTTCAATAGCCAGGTCTGTGATGCAGGAAATACCAAAAACTCGCAAACCGGCGTGTTTTGCCACAATGACTTCGGGGACTGTGGACATCCCCACTGCATCGGCACCAATCCGGATGAGGAAACGGTACTCTGCAGGGGTCTCAAGGCTTGGTCCGGGAAGGGCTACGTACACTCCCTGATGTAAGTAAATACCGTGCTCAAGGCCAATCTGGAGGGCAAGCTCCCGTAGCTCCGGATCGTACACCTGGGACATGTCTGGGAAGCGAGGACCAAGTTCCGGGTCATTGGGTCCCCGAAGAGGATTGTCGCCGAGGAGGTTGATGTGGTCGGTGATGACCATGAGGTCTCCCCGTCGCATGTTCCGGTTGAGCCCTCCAGCAGCATTGCTCACGATGAGCACTTTTGCCCCCAGGCCTTTCATCACCCGCACCGGGAAGGTCACCTGCTGCAGCGTGTACCCCTCGTAGTAGTGGAACCGCCCTTGCATGACCACCACGGGTTTCCCCGAAAGCATTCCAAGGACCAGGTTCCCCCTGTGGGTCTCCACCGTAGAGACGGGGAAATGGGGAATCTCTTCGTACGGGATAACCCGGTCAATCTCCACATCGTCCACGAGTTTCCCAAGCCCTGTCCCCAGAATAATCCCGATTTGCGGAACGATGTGGGTCCGCTCCTGAATGAAGTGAACGCTCTCCTCAATGTGTCTGCGAAGCTCCATAGAACCACCTCCTGTCATTTTCGGGGGAACGACTGTTTATACGATTCGCACAGGAACCTCCGGTCGACATGGGTGTAAATCTGTGTGGTGGCGATGTCACTGTGCCCCAGAAACTCCTGGACAACCCGGAGTTCCGCTCCCCCCTCAAGCAGATGTGTGGCAAAGGTGTGCCGAAGCGTGTGAGGAGTAATGCGCTTCGTGATCCCTGCCCGGAGGGCACAGCGCTTCACCATGTTCCAGACACTCTGTCGACTCAGAGGCCGCCCCGAAGGGCCGCTGACAAAAATATAGCGGCTTTTCCGGCCCTTGAGAAGGAGTCTCCGGGGTCCGTGGAGGTAGGCAAGAAGTGCCTCTTTGGCCTTTTCCCCAAAGGGAACGATGCGTTCCTTAAACCCCTTGCCCCAGAGCCTGAGCATTCCCTCCTCAAGGTCCACGTGTTGGAACTCCAAAAGCACCACCTCGCTCACCCTGAGGCCACTTGAGTACATGAGCTCAAGTATGGCCCGGTCCCGGATACCTGAAGGTTTCGTCAGGTCACAGGCGGCAATGAGCGCCTCCACCTCCTCAAGGGTGAGGACCTCTGGGAGGTGCCTCCGGATACGGGGAGTGTCAAGGAGCTGCGCCACGTTCTCCTTCACTATTTTTTCCCGCACCAGGAAACGGAAGAACGTCCGGAGGGCGGAAATGCGGCGGGCCAGCGAAGTTGCCTCAAGTCCTGACTGGGATTCCTGCGCCACAAAGGCTTCAAGAACGCCAAGGGACACGCTCTGCAGGTCCTCAATTCCCTGGTTTTCAAGAAAACGAATGAAACTTGCGATATCCTGGCGATAGGCAAGAACCGTATTCTCTGCTGCCCGCTTCTCCCAGAAAAGGAAGTTGAGAAATGCCTCCAAGGTCTCTTCAAGCCGCGACACGTCTCCGCAACACTCCCCTGAGCACCAGGGCAAAAAGGATAATCCCAAGGCAAGCTACCTGCCCCACGGTGAATACCCCAAAAACTGCAAAGGGTTCATCCCGGAGGTACTCGATGAGAAACCGGGCCACACCGTAGAGGGAAAGGTAGTCCAGAAAGAGTTCCCCCCGGAAACGGCAACCCTTCTCAAGGCGAAGAAGGATCAGGAGAATCACGAGAGAATACCCGACAGCGTAGATTTGTGTGGGATAGCGAAACCCCTCAAGGTGAGGGAATCGAACCCCCAGGGGAAAAAAGGAAAAGGGGCACACCCGCCCGAAGCAGCATCCGTTGAGGAAACACCCCACCCGGGCGATGGCATACCCCAGCGCAAGAGGTGGGGCAAAAAGGTCAAAGAACGCCGCTAAGGGATAGCGCTTCAAGTGAAGGTAGGGAACGGTGAGGACAATCGCCCCGAGAACTCCTCCGTAGAAGGTGAGCCCTCCTTCCCGGAAGGAGAAAATGTGCAAGGGAAACTGCCGGTAGTAATCCCAGTGGAGGACGACGTAGGCGAGCCTTGAACCCAGAACCGCCCCAATGATGCACAGCGAGGCCGCTTCAATCACCGCCTCAGGAGAAACACCAAAGCGTGGAGCCCGCCGGATGGCAAAGAGAATCCCCACAAAGAAAGCTAGACCCAACAACACCCCGTAGGAGTACACCGGAAAATTCCAGATGGTGAAGAGGATACGATGCATCAGAACACCACCTTCTCCTGGGAATCGATGACCTCAATCCAGACCGGAAAAGACGCAATTCTCGCCTCCCGGCCATCCTGGAGGTAGTACCGCGTTTTCTCCCTGAAACTCTTCTTCTCCCACACGATGGGGACTGCCTTCCCTCGAAGGAACATCCATCCAGACCCTCGACCGACGAAACGAATCTCCACCCGGCCTTCAGCGTCCTTCACCTTGTGCTCGGCCACCTGGACAATAACTGTCCCACAGGCAATTTGGGCTCCCGATTCCCCATCCCGGTGGGGCTCACCATTCACAGAACGGAGGTACACCTGCCGGCCTGGATCGTACGTGAACTGGACGCGGTAGTTCCGGCCGTACCGTATTTCGAGTTTTGTTGCCTCCCGTCCCTCGAGGTCCTCTCCCGGAGACAAAAGGGCAAAGGTTGCGGTGCGGGCTGGCCGGCCAAGGCCCAGACGCTGTGCTTCCTCAAGAAGACCGGGGAAAAGGGCGTAGAGATTGTGCGGAGGACGGCGATCTCGCACCCGCTCAAAGGGACGAAAGTTCTTCTGCTCATCAATATGGTCCATGGCAAGCTCCCGAAGGTACGTATAGGCCTCAACGCTTCCTCCGCTGTGGACAAGAATCGCATCGTGCTCGAAAGCCTTGAGGACGAAATAGGGACGAGCGCTCCGGATTGGGCCCACCCGTCCTGCAGACTGGGGTTCAAAAACGGCGAGAAAGCGCGTGATACCACCTTCGGTGAGCATCTCATAGACCACGCTTGCCCGGCTCAGGCCATGCTGGGGACGGGCCTGAGGAGTATTCTCGACGGCAAAGGCAAAGGGTCTCCGGACATACGGAGACCGTCGCTCAAAAGTCCCTGCGGGGGGCACAAGCTCTCCCGTTGCCAGGGTTTCCCCGACCATCCCCTCGCTTGTTGCCAGGCCCTGCTCGGCAAGAGAAGCCAGGACGTTCGACGGCCCGGTCCTCTCGAGCATCCCCCGAAGGGTGGCCTCCGCTTCCGGGCCCTCCCACTGCATCTTTTCCTCCACCTGGAGCTCTTCCCCGGGGGTGAACACCCGCTCCCCCGAGGGAGCAGCTTGCTCAAAGACGCTCTCCGCCTGGGGAAGGTCCACAGGAGGCTTAGGGATACGAACCTGCTGTCGCTCCTGCTGCATTCTGGTAGCGAGTTCACTCTGCACCTGGGGCTTCAGAGGCTCTTCTGACCTCACGTTCTCTGGGGGCTTTAGCTCCGCCCGGGGGAATTCTGCTTCAGGTGAGAGTGCCTGTGGAGCCTCCTTTGCAGGAAGCTCCATGAGTTCCACCACAATAGGCTTCTCTTCTTCCCTGGGAATCCGGAAAGAGAGCCAGAAGATGGACGCCACCGCTATGAGAGCGATGTTCACTCCCAGGGACACAAGGAGTGACCACGACCACACTTTCTTCTCGTTGAAC
>APKF01000189.1 GCA_000353875.1 Candidatus Caldatribacterium californiense OP9-cSCG
GTTACTGGCTTTGCCCACAGAACTCACCCCGAAAAGCGAGCTCCGTTAAGGCCACCGGACTCAGGGAAAGGGAGAGGGGAGATCAAGAAAGAGCGGATGGCGCAGAGCCCCGGAAGAAAAAACTGGCGCGCCCGGAGGGATTTGAACCCCCAACCTACGGATCCGTAGTCCGTTGCTCTATCCATTGAGCCACGGGCGCGCAGGAAATGGGGTGAGCGAGGGGACTTGAACCCCCAACACCTGGATCCACAGTCCAGTGCTCTGACCAGTTGAGCTACGCTCACCGCAAAGAGCATTTCTTATTTTACCAAATCCTGGCAAGGATGCAAGGAGTACCCTTCATTCCCCATGGTGCGGACCTCGTCAAGGAGGTTCTCCACCGTGATTTCCTGACCGTCAGGCCGCATGACTTTCCGGTAACGCCCGAAAACCCCCACCGCCGGCCCGATGACAGAAATAAAGAAGTCCGCCCCCCGAATTCCGGCCTCCCAGAATTCCGAAAGGCGTTCCCGGATAACCTGTTCTAACTCCTCCCACACTGGCAGAAACGCCGCGAAGGCCAGGATACCGCCGAGGACCCTCCAGGAACGACTCCCCGCCGACCTCACTGTGTCACTCACTCCTGGTAGAGAGAGTGCACCTCACCTGCTCCGGCATGTACATGCACGTGAGCCCAGTGAGCGGAGCACCAGAAGGTCTGGGGTCTTGCCGCGGAGGGAGAACTATGGCGACACCCCTTGGTCTGCAACCGCCACCGTCCCATGTGCCAAGGTGACTTCAGGAGCGTCAGGA
>APKF01000190.1 GCA_000353875.1 Candidatus Caldatribacterium californiense OP9-cSCG
GCGCCTGGCCTATGCCTTTGACCCGCATTATGCGGTGAGCGTGACCCAGGTTGACCTTCTGCCCCATCAGGTAGATGCCGTGTACCGGCACATCCTGCCTTTGTCCCGGATCCGTTTTCTCCTTGCCGATGACCCGGGTCTTGGGAAGACCATCATGGCGGGGTTGCTTCTCAAAGAGCTCAAAGCCCGGGGGCTTGTTCGACGAACCCTTGTCGTTGTTCCAGCCCACCTTGTGGACCAGTGGCAGAGGGAAATGGCCGACTGGTTCCGGGAAGGCTTCGTCGTCCTCCGGCGTGATCTCCTTGCCACGCTCTATCAGGAAAATTTTTTCGAGCACAACCCGCAGGTTCTGGTCTCCATGGATTTTGCCCGTCAGGAGGATGTGCGAGAAACCTTGTCCCGCCAGTCCTGGGACCTGGTTATTGTAGACGAGGCCCACAAATTTTCGGCCACCCGCTACGGGCAGAAGGTCTATAAGACCAAACGGTACCAGCTCGGCGAAGCACTGGCCTCAAGAGTGAATCACCTCCTCTTTCTCACGGCTACGCCCCACCGGGGAGACGACGAAGCTTACTTTCTCCTCCTGAACCTCCTTGAGCCCCGCCTCTTTGCAAGACCAGAGGACCTTAAGAAAGCCGCACGGGCCCAGGAGTTGACCTTTGTCCTGCGCCGCACCAAAGAGCAGGTGACTGACCTGGAAGGGCGGAAGCTCTTCAGGAAGCGAGAAGTGAGGACCCTCGGTGTATTTCTGACCGAAGCGGAAAGACATCTCTACGAGGAGGTTACCCGGTACGTCCGCCGCTTTTACGCCACGGTGTCCGGAAAGACAGACCGGAAGAGCCGCAACGTCGCCCTGGCTCTGACCACCCTGCAGCGCCGGTTGTCTTCGAGCCTCTTTGCCATCCGGGAGTCTCTCCGCCGCCGCAGGAGTAAGCTCCAGGCGCTTTTCAAGGAGTGGGAGAGGAGGATGGAAGAAGAATCCCCCGACCTCCGTGAGGACACCTGGGAAGATTTCTGGGAAGACCTGGCAGAGATGACCGCCCGGAGCCTGGAGAAGTTCCAGGAAGAGCTTGAGGGACTCACCGCGGCCTCTTCGCCCGAGGAACTGCGGGAAGAAATCGAGGAGATTGAGCGGTTAATCCGCCTGGCACAGGAGGCTGAGAAAGCGGGAGAAGAAGCTAAAGTCCAGGAACTGCGGCGGGTCGTTGAGGAGTACCTCCGCCATAACCCTGAAGAGAAACTGCTCATTTTCACCGAGTTCAAGGACACCCTTGTGGCCCTGGAGCGACGGATTCGAGAGTGGGATTCCCC
>APKF01000191.1 GCA_000353875.1 Candidatus Caldatribacterium californiense OP9-cSCG
ATCTTGAAGAGGTGAGCCAGGCCACAAGAGAAGAGGTCCTTGCCCGCATTGGTGCACTCCGTGAAGAGGCGCAGAGGCGAAGAGAACGGGAGTGTGCTATTAAGGAGAAATTCCTGAGGAATTCCTACGATACCCTGATCAGGGAATCCCAGGATAAGCTCTTCAGCTACCACGCCCGTCAGGGCCGGGGTGAAGATATGGGAATTGCCATCCGTCAGGAAGAGGAGAATTGCAAAGCGCTCCTTCGGGAGCAACGGGAATGCCTGGAGGAACTCAAGAAGGAGCGCCAGATTGTGCTCCTTGAGCCGGAACTCGAGGCAGTGGTTTGCGTTTTCCCCAAAACCCGGACGATTCCAGAAGAGGTACCTTCCCCACCGGAGGACGTGAAGCGCCGCGTGGAGGAGGTGGGTATGCGGGTGGCCATAGAGTACGAGCAGAAAGCAGGACGAAAACCCGAGGATGTGAGCCAGAGGTTCCTGGGCTACGACATCGTCTCCTCATCTTCCACCGAAACCCGCTATATCGAGGTCAAGTCCTTCGCATCCACCGGTCCTCTGGAGCTCACCCCTCATGAGTGGCAGATGGCCGAACGCCTGCAGGATGCGTACTGGGTCTACGTGGTGGAAAATGCCCTGGACAGTCCCCAGCTTTATACCATCCAGAATCCTGCGCAGCGTCTCCGGGCACAGCCTGTTGTGGGAGTGGTCAAGGTGGTGGTTGAGGACTGGAAGGGAGGCCCTGCGCAGTGGCAATGACCCTGGACTACCTCACAGCGCAACCTGAAGGGCAATTCTTAGAGCGCAAGAGTTGCTATGACCGGAGGGGTAAATTTCCTCATCCCCGCCCTGTCAAGGGTGTGGTTCGCGATGTTGCGGAAACACTGGTCGCGATGGCTAATGCCGATGGTGGCACCATTGTACTCGGTGTGGAAGACGATGGAGCGGTTTTCGGTCAGAAACTCGTTGGTGCAGACCTCTACACTGCCAGTCGAGACATTAGGGACCTCATCGCGTCGAGGTATCGTACGGCTGACTAAACCC
>APKF01000192.1 GCA_000353875.1 Candidatus Caldatribacterium californiense OP9-cSCG
GGAACCGATAGGTGAGAAGCGTGGCAGGCGCTATATCCAGAGCGCGCGCATTATCAAACCGTCTTAGCAGGTTATCGAACCGTCTCTGCAAATTGGTTTCGAAATAAGAGTGTGCGATAATAAGTGCAGAAGGTAGGGAAGTTGGCCAGATGGGGGAACGGTTTCTCATTGAGCAGGCGCTGCCGATCGCGGCGCTATCGCAGGAAGCCCGGCGTGAAAAGGCCATCCGCCACGGGCACATCTCCACCCTGCATGTCTGGTGGGCGAGGCGCCCGCTTGTGGTTGCCCGGGCGGCGGTCCTGGGAGCGCTCCTCACCGAAGAGGCAGAGGTGGACGAGCGCTTTCTTTTAAACCTCTGCCGGTGGGAGGTGCATGATGGCGACCCCGGGGGACGCTATCTCCTTGAGAGAGCCCGAACGCTCATTCGTCGGCGTTTCGGTGACCGAGCACCGAAGGTCCTTGACTCATTCGCCGGTGGCGGTTCCATCCCCCTTGAGGCTCTGCGCCTGGGT
>APKF01000193.1 GCA_000353875.1 Candidatus Caldatribacterium californiense OP9-cSCG
ATACCCTGCCTCAAGGGCCTGGTAGAGCCAGAGGAGATGGTCCCGGAGGTAAGCTACCCGTCGCTCGTCGTTGACGGTGCCGTTTTGCGGAGTATCGGGAAAGGCGAAACCGTTCTCGGTGATGTAGATGGCCTGAGGCTGGTATTCTTTAGTCACCCGCTCCACAATCTCGTATATCCCCCGGGGGTACACCTCCCAGCCCATGTCGCTCCGCTCAACGTAAGGGTTCTGGTGTTCTCCAGTCTCAAGAACAGGTTCCTCCCCTTTTCTCACGACGTGGCGAGAGTAGTAGTTGATGCCCAGAAAATCCAGGGGCTGGGCCACAAGGGCGCTCTCTTCCTCCGTGAAGGGCTCAAGAATGAACCCCTTTTTCCGGTAGAAGGCGAGCATGTCCTCAGGGAACTGTCCACGAAAGAGGGGGTCTAAGAAGAAGCGGTTGAGGTAGCCATCAAAGCGCCAGGCGGCCTCTCTGTCCTCCTGCTCTTCCGTAAGAGGATGGACAGGGGAAAGGTTCAGGGTGATACCGATGGCCCCTTTCGGGTTCACCTCCCGGAAGACCTGGACCGCACGCCCATGGGCAAGAAGGAGGTTCCGGGCCACAGAAAGCGCCGCCTGGAAGTCGCGTTTCCCCGGGGCATGCCTTCCCTCGTAGTTACCGATAAAGGCCACCACCCAGGGTTCGTTGTGGGTGATCCAGAGGTGCACATCATCCTTGAAGGTAGCAAAAAGCAACCGGGCGTACTCTGAGAAGGCTTCAACGGTCTCCTTGCTCTCCCATCCTCCCCGGTCCTGGAGGGCCTGGGGGAGGTCCCAGTGGTAGAGGGTGACAACGGGTTTGATCCCCGCCTCCTTGAGTTCCTCGATGAGCCTGCGATAGAATGCAAGGCCCTTCTCGTTCACCGCTCCTCTGCCTGAGGGCAAAACCCTGGGCCAGGAGATGGAGAAGCGGTAGGCACTAACACCGAGTTCCCGCATGAGGGCTACATCCTCTGCAAAGCGGTGGTAGTGGTCACAGGCCACATCCCCTGTGGTGCCGTCGAGGATGTTCCCCGGGGTGTGGGCGAAGCGGTCCCAGATGCTCTCCCCCTTCCCATCCTCATTCCAGGCCCCCTCAATCTGGTACGAAGCCGTGGCCACACCGAAAAGGAAGCCTTCCGGGAAGTAACCGAGATACCCCATGTCCTTTCCTCCTTTCTTTCGTCCTGTCCGTGTCGCCATTTTTCTTTAAAGGATGGAGACAAAAAACAGGAGGTGAACCAAAGTGCCACCGGTTGTGGTGACCGAGCAGCCCAACCGTCTTCGGGTGCGTCTCCAGGTCGGGGAAAACCCTGACAACGGGCGGCCTCTCACGAGGACGCTCTCTTTCCGGGTGAAGGAGAACGCCACGTACCAGGACCTCTACGACGTCGCCCTGGCGCTGAGTGGACTCCTCGCCTATCCCGTGTTCGACATCACCCTGACGGAGAACAAAGTCCTCGCCGAGTAAGGAGGTGTAAGGGATGAGCAAGATCCTCGTGATGACCTTTCGGAACGAAGAGGGCAGAACGTTCCGGATACGGCTCCGGTATCCCCGTGAGGACCTCTCACCCCAGGATGTCAGCGCGGTCATGGACCTCATCCTTGCCCGGAATGTCTTCGCTACCTCAGGCGGAGACCTGGTAGAGAAGGTCGGAGCGCAGATTGTCGAGACCAGCACAACCTCGCTCTGACCAAAAACGAGGGGAGGGGCGGAGACCCCTCCCCTCAACCCGTGACTTCCTCGAATTCCAGGGCGGTTTTCTCGTTCATCTCCTTGAGGATTCGGTCGTTCTCTTCGCCGCGGTCAGGAAGGGCTACGAAGTACGACTCCTCTCCTTTCACCCTGTAGAGACGAACCTTTGCAGCAAGATCCTGGGCCTTCTCGAAAGCTTCCCCCACTGACCCGCACACGAGCACCCTACCCCCTGCCCTGGCGGCAAGGTCCTTCAGGTCCTTCATCTGCCACCCCTTCATGTCCCCACCTCCTCCTCTTTATTGTACCCCTTTTAGCGGAGTGTGGCGACAACCTCCTCAGGAAGGACCTGCCGGACGATTGCCGTAAGGTCGATGTGGCCGTTGGAGGCGCAGAGAGAACGGCTCACGTAACTCCACGGTCTCCCAGAAAGTTCCCGTATCACTCCTCCAGCTTCTTCCACAAGGCATACCCCGGCAGCGACATCGTAAAAGGACACCCCAAGCTGGAGGTATCCTTCACACCTTCCACAGGCGACATACGCCAGGCCCAGCGCAGCGCTTCCAAAGGACCGAAGCGCCTGGCATTCTCCGAGGATATACCCGTAAATGGGTGCGAGGACCTCAAAGCGCCTTCTGGTGTGGGGAAATCCAGTGATAACAATGGCCTCATGGAGCAGGGTGGTCCGGGAGACGGTGATACGCTTGCCGTTGAGAAAGGCCCCCTCTCCCCGGAGAGCCCAGAAGAGCTCTTGAAGAGCCGGGGCGTAGAGCACCCCAAGAACCGGGGTTCCCTCAAGGAAATACGCGATGGAGACGGCGTAAAAGGGGAGGCCGTGGATGTAGTTGCTCGTCCCGTCAATGGGGTCAATGACCCAGGTACGGGAGAAGTCCTCAAGGGGTTCCTGGCTCTCTTCTCCCCAGACGGTATCCTCAGGGAAAGATCGGCGGAGTTCCTCGACAATTCGGGCCTGCGCCTCCTTGTCTACCTCGGTCACCACGTCAATCGGGCTTGATTTGGCTTCAATATGCTGTATAGCGTGGACGTGCTCCAGAACAAAGGCACCGACTTCCCGGGCAATCGATATGGCTTTTTCCAGACGTTCAGTAAGCACCTGCACCACAACTCCTTTATTCTCCAAGGTAGGTTCCCATGGAACGGGCAATATCAAGGAGCGGAGAGTCTAAAGGAA
>APKF01000194.1 GCA_000353875.1 Candidatus Caldatribacterium californiense OP9-cSCG
AAGCCGCGAAAGCTCTGCGGCAATATGGAACGTTCCATCGCCCCCGATGGCGATGAGGGCGGAAAGGCCGAGTTCTGTAAAGTGTCGCAGGACATCCCGGGAGCGGTCCTCAAAGGTTACCTCGTCTTTCTGCCGTACCGGATACCGGAAGGGATTCGCCCGGTTGGAAGTCCCAAGGATTGTCCCCCCAAGGGGGAGAATGCCGGAGACGTCGTTGTAGTGGAGTTCCCGAAAGCGCCCTTCCACCAGCCCTTCGAACCCGTCAAGGATTCCGATGACCTCATAGTCGTACTTGAGGATGGCCCGCTTCACCACCGCATGGATCACGGCGTTGATACCCGGGCAATCCCCACCCCCGCTCAGAACGCCGATGCGCTGCCGCATACGTCACCTCCTCACTAAAGCCACGGCCCGGGTAAGGCTTGAATCAATCCCCCGGGCTTTATAGGGGAAGGCAATGAGGATAAAGGGGTTCTCCTGCACCGCTTTGAGGTTCGCAAGCCCTTCAAGGAGGAGAATATCGGCAGAGAGGAGAATCTCGTGGAGCTTCCGGGTGGCGGCAACATCCTTCCCCAGGCGCACGAGATGGTCAATCCCGAGCATCTTCAGGCCTTTGTCTCGAAGCCAGAGGGCGGCCTCAGGCGTGAAGCAGGGGAGGAGGTTCCTGTCCTTCGTGGCATTGAAGCGCGACACGACTTCTTCATCGAGATTCCTCGCGATGAGAATATCCCCCGGGGCAACCTTCCCTTCAAGGCGATGCGCAAGGAAAGCTTCCGTAAGCAGCCGGTCTTCCGGAACCCTCTCGATATCGAGGAACCAGGCTCTGCCCCAGAAGGCCGAAAGGGGAAAGTCGGCGAGGTCCTTCCCCGACTCAAAAAAGTGCAGCGGTCCCTCAAGGTGCGTTCCCACGTGGGTGTGGGTGGAGATGAGGTACTTGGTGGTGGCATCATGGAGCAGCGACTTCGTGATGACGAAGGGCCGCTCTTCGGTCCCCGGTGGCACGACTTCCATCGAGAGGTCCACGAGGAGGTATTCGTCACAGAGTGCCATAACCTGCACTTCCTTTCTCTCCGGGTCCTTGGAAAAAACCTCCCCCGTATTTTACAATATTGCCTGAGAAGATGCATACTGCGGGGGGGCGTCATGCTCTCTTCGACGTTCTGTCACATTCCTCAGGTGGGGGAAAGGACCGAGTGGCGCATCTGGGAGGCAGGGATATGGACCTGGGAAGATGCGCTGGTGAACCCGCTTCCTGACACCCTTTTGCCAAGGTTTCTGACCTTTCACTTCCGGTCGTTTCTTGAGAAGTCCATCCTGCATCTTGAAGAGGAGGACATCGCCTTTTTCGGGGAGCACCTCCCCGGGAGGGAACTCTGGCGCCTTTTCCCTGAGTTTCGCCACCAGGCGGTTTTCCTCGATATCGAAACCACGGGGCTCAACCCTCCCGAAGACCACGTCACCGCCATCACCCTCTTTGACGGGTACCGCATAAAGACCTTCATCCACGGCATGAACCTTCGGGATTTCCTCGAGGAGGTCATGGCGTACCGGTTCATCATCACCTTCAACGGGAAGTGTTTCGACCTGCCGTTTCTTGAACGAAGCCTCGGAGTGCGTCTTCCCCAGGTGCACCTTGACCTTCGCTACGTCATGAAAAGCCTTGGTTTCAGCGGGGGCCTGAAAGCCTGTGAACGGGCGATTGGCATCGACCGGGGGCCGTTGCGGGGAGTTGATGGGTACACGGCGGTGCTCCTCTGGCGGAAGTACCGGGATGGGTGTCCGGAGGCTCTGGAGACTCTTCTTGCCTACAACGTCGCCGATACCGTGAATCTCGAGCGCCTCATGGTCTTCGCCTACAACGAGAAGGTCCGCCGTCTCCCCCTTTCCCGTCCGCTGCTTCCCGAACCCCGCAAGAGAATCCTCATTCCCTACCGGGTCCACGAAGAAATCCTCGACGAGGTGTTCTTTGAACGCCTGCGGATGCTCTCGCGGAAGGGGGAGGTATGGTGAGGGAAATCTGCGAGGCACTTGTGCGGGGTGACCTCTCCGATCCCTCCTTTTTCCTGGGAATGCACCGGGAAAGCGAAACCGTGGTCGTTCGGGTTTTCCGGCCCTTTGCCGAGAGCGTCACCGTGCTTTCCCGGGATGGGAAAAAGCGTTACCCTACCGAGCGAGTCCATCCCGGGGGGGTTTTCGTGGCAAGAACCGGAGAACGGGAGACTTTTCCGTACCTTCTTGAAATCGTGGAGGATGGCCGGACCTCCGTCATCCCCGACCCTTACGCTTTTCCTCCGCTTTTGACCGACTTCGACCTCCACCTTTTCAACGAGGGAACCCATGCCCGGGCCTATGAAAAACTCGGCGCCCATGTGGTGGTGCTTGAGGGGTTTCCAGGAGTGCACTTTGCGGTCTGGGCTCCCAATGCCTTTCGGGTGAGTGTGGTGGGAGATTTCAACCGCTGGGATGGGCGGGTGCACCTCCTCCGACCCCGGGGAAGCTCGGGGGTCTGGGAAGTCTTCGTCCCGGGGATTGGGGAGGGAGAGAAATACAAGTTCGAAATTAAGACCAAGGAAGGGCATCTTCTTCTGAAGGCCGACCCCTACGCCTTTTTCTCCGAAGTCCGCCCAAAAACTGCCTCCATCGTCTTTGACCTCTCTGGCTTCCCCTGGCAGGATGCGGAGTGGATGGAACGGCGGAAGACCTTGGACCTCCTCTCTTCCCCCATGAACATCTACGAGGTGCACCTTGGCTCTTGGAAGCGGAAACCCGATGGGTCATTCCTTTCCTACCGGGAAATCGCCGAAGCACTCATTCCTTACGTAAAGGAAATGGGGTACACCCACATTGAGCTTTTGCCTTTAGCTGAGCACCCCTTCGATGGTTCCTGGGGGTATCACGTCACGGGGTACTTTGCCCCTACAAGTCGCTTCGGAACACCCAAGGACTTCATGGCCTTTGTGGATTTGTGCCACCGGGAAGGCATTGGGGTCATCCTCGACTGGGTTATTGCCCACTTCCCCAAAGACGCCCATGGTCTTGGACGGTTTGATGGAACGGGGCTTTATGAGCACCTTGACCCCAGGAAAGGTGAACACCCCCACTGGGGGAGCTACATCTTCAACTACGGGCGCTGCGAGGTGCGGAGTTTCCTCCTCTCCAATGCCTTTTTCTGGTTTGAGAGATTCCACATCGACGCCCTGCGGGTTGATGCCGTGGCCTCAATGCTTTACCTTGACTACGGGCGGAAGGAGGGAGAGTGGGTTCCGAACCGCTTCGGGGGAAAGGAGAACCTCGAGGCCATCGAATTTTTACGCTTCCTCCATGAGCGGGTGTACACCGCTTTCCCCGGTATTGCCACCATCGCTGAAGAGTCCACCGCCTGGCCCGGGGTGACCCTGCCACCTTACGCAGGGGGGTTGGGGTTTCTCTTCAAGTGGAACATGGGCTGGATGAACGACATCCTCCTCTACATGAGCAAGGACCCCATCTACCGGAAGTACCACCACACGAACCTCACCTTTCCCATCTGGTACGCCTTTTCCGAGAACTTCATTCTCCCCCTCTCCCACGATGAGGTGGTGCACGGAAAGCGCAGTCTCCTTGAGAAGATGCCCGGTGATGACTGGCAGAAGTTCGCCAACCTCCGGCTCCTTTTCGGCCTCATGTTCGGGTACCCCGGGAAGAAGCTCCTCTTTATGGGTGGGGAGTTCGGGCAGCGCCGGGAGTGGAACCACGATACGGGGTTAGACTGGTTCCTTCTCGATTACGAGCCGCACCGGAAACTCCACCGCTACGTTCGAGACCTCAATTACCTGTACCTGCGGGAGCGGGCACTGTGGGAGTGCGACACAAAACCCGAGGGTTTTGAGTGGATTGACTGTCACGATGTCGAGAACTCCGTGATCGCTTTTCTCCGCAAGAGCAAAGACCCCGATGACTTCCTCGTTTTTGTCCTGAATTTCACGCCCGTTCCGCGCTTTGCCTACCGTGTTGGGATTCCCCGGCCAGGATTCTACGAGGAAGTCCTGAACAGCGACTCGGCGTTCTACTACGGCAGCAACCTCGGCAACCTTGGAGGTGTGTGGGCCGAAGAGGTCCCCGCCCACGGAAGACCATACTCCCTTTCCCTGACCCTCCCCCCTCTTTCATGTTGCATCTTCAAGTGGCGGGGCGTATAAAGGTGCGTACCGGGCAGCAATCCGACAGGCTTCATACATGCTCTCAAAACGCGCTACGCCCTTTCCGGCGATGTCGAAGGCCGTTCCATGGTCTGGAGAGGTCCGAATAAAAGGAAGCCCCAGGGTGACGCTCACGGTCCGGAAGAAATCGAGGCATTTCGTGGCGATGTGCCCCTGGTCGTGGTAGAGGGAAATGACGGCGTCGGCTTTCCCCTGGAAAGCAAAGAAAAAGACCGAATCCGCAGGGTAAGGACCGGAAATCTCGTACCCCTCCTGTCGGAGTAAAGATACAGCCGGGGCAATTTCTTCCTGTTCCTCTTTCCCCAGAAGTCCTCCTTCTCCGGCATGAGGATTGAGCGCAGCAAAGGCCACCCGGGGGTTTTCCATACCTAAGGCCCGAAGGTACAGGAAGACAAGTCGGGCAAAGTGGACAAGGGCTTCCCGCTTCACCCGCTCTATAGCCTCCCGGAGGGAGAGGTGTCTTGTGAAGAAGAAGACCCGCAGATTTCCCACCTGGAACATGGTGAGGGCTTCTTTTGCTTGAGTGAGCGCTTCGAGCATCTCGGTGTGGCCAATGTAGGGGACGGAAGCCCTGTGGAGCGCTTCCTTGTTCATGGGGGCAGTGACTAAAGCATCGACAAAACCTGAGAGGGCAAGCTCCACTGCTTTCCGGACGTATTCGAAACTCGCCTGCCCGCACACCGGGGAAATCTCCCCAAAAGAGAAGGTCTTCGGGTCGGCGTTGGCAAGGTCAAGGAGGAAGGGTCCGTTTCCTTCGAGAGGGAAACGGGCCTCCTTCCAGGGGATGGAAACACCAAGGATGCGCTCGGCTTCTGCGAGAACCCTTCGGTCTCCCACCACGCAGGCCTCGGCCTCAAGGTCCCAGTGGGCCAGGGTCTTGACCACGATTTCCGGTCCCACTCCGGCAGGGTCTCCCATAGTGAGGGCAAGAACCGGAACCTTCATCGCCTCTCCCTCCTGAAGGCTACGAGTCTCCGGATACCCTCTTCCACGTCTTCTCTTTTTCGGCAAATGGAGATTCGCACGAATCCTTCGCCGCTCTCTCCAAAGGTGTCCCCAGGAGCCAGGGCGACGGATTTCTCCCGGAGGAAGGTCTTGCAGAAGTCTAAGGAGGTCATGCCGAATTCCCGCACGTCAACCCAGATGTAGTAGCCTCCCTGTGGCTCAAAGAAGCGAAACCCCCCATCTCTAAGGAGGTCTGAAGCCACACGGACGTTGCCCCTGTAGTACTCCACCATTTTCTGGACTTCCTCTTCGGGAAGGTCAAGGGCAACTTCTGCCGCTTTCTGGGAGAGGTGAGAGGTACAGGCGATGAGGTATTCGGCAACCTTGGCAAGATGAGGCACAAGGTCCTTTGGCGCCACCATGTACCCCACCCGCCACCCGGTGAGGGCATAGGTTTTGGAGAAGGAGAAGATGCTCACCAGGCGCTCCGGAGCGACAAACCGGAAAAGCCCCAGGTGTTCTCCCTGGTAGACGTACTTCTCATAGGCTTCATCGGAGATGACGAGGAGGTTGTATTTTTCGGCAAGGCGGGCCAGGGTTTCGAGGACTTCGCGGGGGAAAACCACCCCAAGGGGGTTTGAGGGCGAGTTCACAAGGATAGCCCTGGTTTTCGGGGTGATGCACCGCTCAATTTCGGCAAAATCGGGGAGATAGTAGTTCTCGGGGCGGAGGTGGTAGTGAACGGCCCGACCACCGCAGAGGCCCACCTGGAAGAGGTGGTTGGTGAATCCGGGGTCTGGTACGAGTACCTCGTCCTGAGGCCCGAGAATCGTACGGAAAACCGTCACCGTCCCGAAGAGCGACCCGGGAAGCACGATGACCTCATCGGGAGTAACCTCCCAGCCTTTTTCCCTCTTAAGCTTTTCGGCGATTTTTGCCCGGAGGCTCGGGATGCCCACTGTTGGGGTGTAGCGGATTTCTCCCTGGAAGAAGAAGTCCCTGAGTCCCTCAAGAATCGGCTGGGGAGTCGGGAAGTGAGGTTCTCCCATCTCAAGACGAATGGCTCCGGGGAGGGAGAGCGCCATACCCATGAGTTCCCGGATGCCGGAGCGGGGGAGGTTCAGGATGTCTTCGGGGATGTGGACCATGGTTGTCCTCCTCCGTTTTTGGCCGTATTATACCGCAGGGTACAGGATGGGGAAGGGGAGGTTACTGAAGTTGCGCTCTCTTTTTGCGGGTTTCTGGCGTTCTTGCCGTTTTTCGGGTATATTGAAGACACCTCATTGTGACCCGGGAGGATAAGAAACGATGCTCCTTCTTGCGGCTATTCGGGAGTTTCTGCTTGGTGTAGGGGAACTCGCTCTTTTGTTTTTTGGGATTGCTTTCGCCCTGGAATGGGTGCTCCTCTTTTTCCCGGAAGAGCGCATCAAGAGCATCCTGACTCGAAAGGGGACTGCAGTGCTCTCGAGTCTCCTCGGGGCAGCCTTTGGCGCTCTAACTCCTCTATGTTCGTATTCCACCGTTCCTCTGGCGATTTCCTTCCTCCGCTTTGGCGTGCCCTTTGAGGCAGTGGCTTCGTTCCTCCTCGTTTCGCCGCTTCTCAACCCCATCCTGGTCTCATTCCTTGCCACCCTTTTTGGGTGGCAGTGGACGGTCCTGTATACCGTCCTCGTGTTCTCCCAGACCGTGATTTTGGGGTACTTCTTTGCTTTGGTGCCGGTGTCTTTCTGGGTACGGGGTGACTGTCCCCACCCCAGGAATTTCTCCTTTTCCTGGGAGAAGCGTGTTCTGCGAGAGGGATTTCGGCAGATACTCTGTGGTGTATGGGGCCTTGCGAGGAACATTCTTCCCTTCCTCTTTCTTGGAAGTGCCCTTGGGGTTTTGGTGGAGTTTTTCCTTCCGCAGGACCTGATTTTCCGGGTCATTGCCCCCGGGGATCCCAAGGCAATTCTCTGGGTCTCGCTCCTTGGGATTCCCCTGTACCTGCGGGCGGAACTCGTGTTGCCCCTGGGGAAGGCCTTTTTGGAAAAGGGGGTGAGCTCGGGGGTCGTTGTGGCTTTTCTGGTGAGCGGGGCAGGAGGAGTGAGCATTCCTGAGCTTGCGCTTCTTTTATCCGCCTTTCGCCCTCGCTTTGTCCTCTTTTTTGCCCTCCTCATTTTCCTCCTTGCCGTGGAAATGGGCTTTATCTTTTTCGTCCTCGGGTAATCCCCCAGCCTTGAACCTCCAGTGCGTCATTGCAAGCTTTTCTTTCCGTCTGCGAAGCAATCTCGTTTCTTCCGTCACTCTGTGGGAATACGGGACCGCTTCGCTCCCAGTGACCCCACTGTGTCACTGCGAGGTCGTAGTGTTGTCTCCGAAGCAATCCCGTACCTGGATTATTTCATCATTCCCTGGTAATAGGAGGGAAAAAGGACAAACCTTCACCCTGAGAGGCCTCTATCACCCTGTGGTCCTGGAGAATGGAAAAGAGAGGCATTTCTTGCGATACCCTGGAGCACCTCTTCGAGCTTCAGTGCTTGCTTTTCCAGGCTGAATTCGAGGGCAGTTGCTCTTCCTCTCTCTTCGAGAATCTTTCGGGCTTCTTCGTTTTGCAGGAGAAAAACGAGAGCATAGGCAAGCGAATCCACGTCTCCCGGTTCGGCAAGGAGAACGTTGTAGCCCTCCTGAGCGTAGGTTCTGATACCGCCGCAGTCTGTGGCAACCACTGCCGTGCCCGAAGCCATAGCCTCAAGAGGGGGAAGGCCAAAGCCCTCGTACCAGGAGGTGAAGAGGAACACCGTGGCTTCCCGGTAGTGTCTGGCACAGTTTTTTTCTCTAGACTGAGGGGTTAAGCTTTTTGCATTCCTGTCGATAATCTTTGAGGGGTGGTGCAGATGATCCAGGTGGTGGCAGAAGGAACTCCCTCTTTTGAGGAACTCCTCGAGAGAGGGGATGCGCTCCTTAAGGAGGGGCGTTTTGCCGAGGCAGAAGAGTGTTTCCAGAAAGCTCAGAATACCGGGAAGGAACACTTCATCCTGGCTAATGGCCTTGGAGTTCTGGCCTATCACCGGGGGAGGTACAGGGAAGCGGAGAAACTCCTCAGGAAGGCAGTACGGCTCAATCCGGAGTACGCCGAGGGGTGGAATAACCTCGGGGCGGTGTACGTGGCGCAGGGAAAGCTTTCCGATGCCAGGGCTTCCTTTGCCCATGCCCTGCGGCTTTTCCCCGACCTTCGGGATGCCCAGGAGAATTACCTCTTTATGTGCGAGAAGATGGGGGGTTCGCTTCCCTTCCCTAAGCCTCTGCATGATTGCGAAAAACGAAGAAGCCAATCTCCCCCGGGTTCTGTCCTCTGTTTGTGGTCTTGTGGACGAGATCATCCTTGTCGATACCGGGTCTCTGGATCGGACCCGGGAGGTTGCCCGCTCTTTTGGGGCCCGGGTGTACGATTTCCCCTGGTGTGACGACTTTGCCGCAGCAAGGAACGAAGCCCTTCGCCATGCCACCGGAGAATGGATTCTCGTGCTCGATGCCGATGACGAGGTGGATAAAGCGGAATTCCTCCGGCTTAAGGCGCTCCTTGGAGTGACGGATTGCACGGGGTTCATGCTCCCCATCCGGAGTCCCCTGGACCGTGAGGGCCGCAACGTCATGACCAACTATCTCGTCCGGGTGTTCCGCAATGACCCCCGCGTTCGCTTCCGGAGGAGAGTCCACGAGACAGTTGAGGGGGCCATCCTCTCCATGGGCGGGAAGATTTTCCGCCTGACCACGATTGCCATCCTCCACCACGGCTACAGAGAAGCGAAGAAGGTTGCAGAGAAAGTCAGCAGCCGGAACTTCCGCCTTCTGCTTCTTGCCCTCAAGGAGAACCCGAAAGATCTCGATATCCTTGCCTACCTCGGGCGTTCGTACCTCTTCCGGGGAGAGAAAAAGAAAGCCCGGGCACTCTTTGAGAAGGTACTCCGCCTCTCGAAGGGCTTCGGCTTCTCGACGCTTTCTGTGCACCTTGATCTCGCCTTCATGGAGGGCATGGAGGGGAATACGGAGAAAGCCCTGGAGTACCTGGCCCGGATCAAGGAGCACGACCCGTATCTTCCGGACCTTTGGTACGTGTACGGCAAGGTGTATGAGAGGGCCGGGGAGTGGGAAAAAGCCCTGGAGTCCTTCGAGAAAGTCCTCACGGTCGATGCCACAAAGAGTACATCCCTCATGGTCTTTTTCCGGGTGGACTTTGCAGACCTCCACGTGGCCCTCGCCCAGTGTGCGGCAATGATGGGAGACGAGGAGAAAGCCGAGTGCTATGCCCGGAAAGCTTTCGAGCACTGTCCTGAAGACCCGGGAGTGCTCAACAACCTTGCAATAGCCCTGATTCGGCGGGGCCGTGCTGAAGAAGCCGAAGAGTACCTCGAGCGGGCCCTGCGCCTTGACCCTGGAAACGGCACAATTCTCGGCAACCTCCTCCAGCTCCTTGTGGAAGAGGGAAAAATCGACAGGGCAAAGTCGTACCTTGTGCGGCTTCGGGAAAGCCTTGGGTAAAAAATTTTTGTTTTCCCCCTAAAGTTCTGGACGACCCGGTCGATATATCAGGGTGGAAAGCGGGAAAAGGAGGTGAACGGGAGGAGAAAGGGGAGAAGGGAAGAACAGGAGAACTCGGTTGGGCTGGTTTGCGTGTTTTGGTGTGAGGCAGGGATGCCTTGAAAATACCTCAGGAGGAGGTTGAGTTCAATGGGTCTTCGGATTAACCAGAATATCACGGCGCTCAACGCCCACCGCAATCTGGTGGCGACAGACAGCGCCCTCTCGAAATCCCTGGAGCGGCTCTCTTCGGGCCTTCGCATCAACCGGGCAGCGGATGACGCTGCGGGATTAGCGATTTCCGAGAAGATGCGGGGGCAGATCAAGGGGCTTGCCCAGGCCATCCGGAACGCGCAGGATGCCATATCGCTCATCCAGACGGCTGAAGGTGCTCTGAACGAAACGCACTCCATTCTCCAAAGGATGCGGCAGCTCGCTGTCCAGGCCGCAAACGACACCCTCACCCCTGATGACCGGGAACAGATTCAGAAAGAAATCAACCAGCTCATTGAGGAACTTGACCGCATTGGCAACACCACCGAGTTCAACACCAAGAAACTCCTGAACGGCCAGGCCGGGTATGCGGTAACGGAACAGAACGGCTTGGCAAGCGGTGGAGCGGTAACGGTGAACGGAGTTGCCTATAATGCGGGTAGCGCTATAAGCGCAGAAGACCTTGATGCCCTTGTCACCCGCATGACCCCAGGGACGAACACCAAGGCTGGAGTGTACACCGTCGTCATTACCCAGAACGCTACCAGGGCCCAAATCGGAGGAGAAGATGCGGGAGATACTACGGTTGACTATAGTGGTACCATTGTCCTTAATGGTGTCGCCATCAACGTGGTATCGGGAGAGAACCTGGACAACGTGGTCCTGAAAATCAACAACGTCAAAAACCTCACTGGTGTCGAAGCAGCAGTTAGTGGCAACAGCATTGTCCTCACTTCCATCAACTACGGTAGCAGTGCCACCATCAACGTCTCCGGAAGTAACGATCTTCTGAAAGATCTCGGTCTGACCGGTGGTGGCGAAACCGTCCTCTCCGATGCTGGAACGGATATTGTGGGAACCATCAACGGGAAGGCAGCCATAGGGAAGGGTGGAACGCTGACCCTTGTGGCTCCTGGAGATGATGCCGATGGGCTCTCCATTACCATTGACCCCTCAAAGCTTGAACTTGAAAGCGGTGCCGAGTTACAGTTCTCGGCGGTGGTTGACGCAAGCGGTGCGGTGACACTCCATATTGGTGCTAACAAGGACCAGACGATGACCGTGAGTATCCGGGACATGCGGGCCAAAGCGCTGGGTGTTGACCAGATTAGCGTTTTGAGCCAGACCGAGGCTGAGGAATCCATCGCTAAGATTGACCTTGCCATCAACGACGTCTCCACAGAACGGTCTAAGCTCGGTGCCTACCAGAACCGTCTCGAGCACACCATCGCCAACCTTGGGGTGGCAAAGGAGAACCTCGCCGCTGCTGAGTCCCGTATCCGCGACGTCGATATGGCCGAGGAAATGATGGAGTTCACGAGGTCGCAGATTCTCCTCCAGGCCGGTGTGGCCATGCTTGCTCAGGCCAACACCCTGCCGCAGGCGGTGCTCCAGCTTCTCCGATAAAGAGGACAGAGGGGGAAGGGCTCTGGCCCTTCCCCCTTTCTTTGTTTGAAGGGTAGGGGTGGCAGCGATGAGGGTTGAAGGGCAGAAGATGGAGAACCGGTTCCTCCTTTCTTCCCCTGTGTTTCAGCGGGAGGAGGAGGCAGCAAAGCCTCAGGAAGGGGGAAAGGAAGCGACGCTGCGGCTGTCGGCGCTCCTTGACCCCGAAAAAGTTGAGGAGTTTGGGAAGGTTTTGAAGAGCCTCTTTGAGGTCTTCAACCTCGAGCTCCATTTTACCATCCACCGGCCCACCGGAGAGGTCATCGCTCGCATCGTGAACCGGGAGACTGGCGAGGTCATCCGGGAGATTCCCCCGGAGAAGTTCCTCGACATGGTAGCCAAGCTCCAGGAGCTTGCGGGAATCTTTGTGGATGAGGTCGTCTGAGGAGGGAGAACATGGCCGGAACGCTGAGTATCGATGGGCTCATTTCGGGACTCAGGACCTCGGAAATCATCGAGAAGCTCGCTGAAGCTGAGCGAGCTCCCATCACCCGGCTTGAGGAGAAAAAACAAACCTATACCACCAGGCTCTCCCTCTGGCAGACGGCAAACGCCAAGCTCCTGGCGCTACAAAGCAGCGTCCTGAGCCTTTCCCTTTCTTCTACCTTCCTGGCCAAAAAAGCCACCACTACGGGCGATGTCCTCTCGGTGGCCTTACGGAGCGGTGCTCAGGAGGGGACCTATGTCCTTACGGTGGAGCAGGTGGCCACTGCCCACCAGATGGCCACCTCCCTGGCCTATGCCGATACCGATACCACTCGCTTTGGGGAGCGAACCATCACCATCACGGTGGGTGGGAGGGTCACGGAAATCACCATCGATGCCTCCAACAACACCCTCTCGGGTATCCGGGACGCCATCAACCGGGCAAAAGCCGGGGTTCAGGCTACCATCGTGAAGACGCAGGAGGGTTTCCGGCTTTTTCTGACGAGTGAGAAAACAGGGCTTGAGAACGCCATCGCCATCAGCGTGGCCCTCTCAGGAGGGGAAGCGGAAATCTCAGGCTGGACCGAGGTTCAGGCAGCCCAGAACGCCCGGGTGCTTCTTGGCGGGACAAACCCCATCTTGTATGAGGGGCCCTCGAACATTGTCGCCGACTTCATCCCCGGCATGACCCTCAGCCTCCAGAAAACTGGAAGCGCCACCGTCACCGTTTCTCGGGACCTTGAAGCGGTGAGAAACGCCATCCTGAACTTCACCGGTGTCCTCAAAGACTTCTTGCAGTTTGTGAAGGACAACACCTCTTACGACCCCGAGACGAAGACTGCTGGGGCCCTCCTTGGGGAAACGACCCTCACCCGGGTGGCGGCAGAACTCGCGCGCCGCCTCACCGGACGGGTCGCTTCGGGGGTCTACCAGAGCGTCATGGACCTGGGTATTACTCTGGACCGCTACGGCAACCTCCTTGTGGACGAGGGGAAACTCGCCCAGGCCCTTGAGAGCAACCTCGAGGCAGTGCGGGAGCTCTTTGCGAGAGAGGGGGGTGTGGCGGCATCGCTCAAGGAATACCTTCGCTTCGTGACCGACCCTTACGAAGGGATCATGCGGAGCACTGAGAAGCTTTACGAGCGGGTCATCAAGGACCTTGATGAGCGCATCGCTCTCATGGAAGAGCGCCTTGAGGCGCAGAAGGAACGGTGGCTGAAACAGTTTGCAGCTCTGGAGAGTTTCCTTGGCACCATGCAGACGCAGAGCAACTGGCTCACCCAGCAGATTGCCAACCTCAATAAACTGACGGGGAGGAGCTGAGGACAATGGGCACCTACAGCGCGACCATGGCCCGGCGGTTTTACGAAGAGAACACCGTGAACACCGCTTCGCCGGTGAAGCTTGTGGTTCTCCTGTATGATGGGGCGATCAGGTTTCTGAAGCTTGCTGAAAGGGCTTTCGCTGAAGGGGACCGGGCTTTAGCCCGGATGCACATCGGAAAAGCGGAGAAAATCGTTCTCGAGCTTCTCGGCAGCCTCAACTTCGAAGATGGAGGAGAAATTGCGGAGAACCTCTTCGCCCTGTACCGGTTCGTCCTTCGGGAGTGCGCCCGGATGAACGGGGAAAACTACGAGGAGGTGCTCCCCGGGGTCATCCGCATTCTCTCCGGACTGCGCGACGCCTGGAAGGAACTTGAGGCCTATGGGCAGAGAACCTCTTGAGCTCCTCGAGGAGCTCCTCAAAGTCACCCTGGAAATGCATGGCGAAGTTCTTGCAGGAAGTCTTGACCGTCTTCCGGAATATCTTACCGCTCGCCAACACCTTATCGATGCCCTTGGTCCACTGCTCCAGGAACTTGGAGATGCTGACCGCTCCCAGGCTCTTGCCTTGCTTCGGGAAATTGTGGAAAAAGACGAAGAAGTCCGTCACTGGGTTGAGGAACTCCTGAAAAGGGAGCTCACCTCTCTAAAAGAGGGACAGAGAACCGTCCAGGCTATGCGGGCTTTTCGCGAAAACCTGGGAGGTTCAGCATCTTCCCGGTTTATAGAGAGCGAAGGATAACAGCTTCCTGCGCGTTACCCTGGCTGCACGACGGAGCGTGATCCTGGGTATTGTTGTCTTCTCAGGCTGCGAAGTGGTAGAGAATCTCGCCGTCGTCCTGCTCCAGGGTTCGGCAGGAAAGGCCCTACCCTTCAGCACGCTGGGGACTTTCAACATCCCCGCAGATTTTGCCCTTGGAGAAGTTCCCGGCGAACTTTAGTCAAAGCTCTATCCCTGTTCTCAGGACTTCCTCGATGAAGGGGTTTTTCGAGGCCTTCATGGCTTCGAACTCTTCAGGAGTGTAGACCAGGGGCTCTACCGGGAGGTCCGTGAGCTCGAGGATGCGCCCGATGCGTTCGAAAAACCGTTCCCGAAAGTCGCCGACGATAACGAGGTCGATGTCGCTTCCTTCGTGGATTTCCCCCCGGGCAAAGGAGCCATAGAGGTAAATCTTCTCTATGGGGAAGAGAGACCTGAGCTGTGCTGCAAAGGCCTTTATTTCTCCAATAAGCTTTTCACAGTCTGCAGGATTGACTCGGCGGAGCTTAGGCACTTCTTCGCATCCTCCTCCTCATAGAATTCGCTTGGGGCGAGTTCCCCAGAAAGGCCGTTGGGGTACCTCGTGGGAATGTAAAACATATCGAGGTACCTTGCATCCTGGGCGATAGCCTGGAATGCCTCGTTGAACTTCAGGCACTCTCGAACGAGCTCTTTGAGCAGATGCGTCATTACGGAGGTGTACCCCTTTTCGTAAAGGTAGGCCTTAAGTGCCTTCTCCCCACTTTGCTGCGCCTGAAAGCAGCTCCACTCGTAGTGCCGGGCTCTGTAGCTATCCCAGGCTGCCTGCAGGTCGGCTTCAGCCTGTTTGAGCCATTTGAGGGTAATCT
>APKF01000195.1 GCA_000353875.1 Candidatus Caldatribacterium californiense OP9-cSCG
CAAAAGGATACGTGGCGATGAAAGTGCTCGGCCAGCCTCGACCCCCAGATACCCATGAGCGCGCCAATCCCGTTCCCGCAGGCAAAGTACAGCCCAAAACGGGAGGGATGGATGACCTTTCCGATCATCTCCGTCCAGATGGGACCAAGAAACCCCATGGCCGAACACGCCACCCCAAGGAACAAAAGAACCAGAAAGAGCGCCAGGCGGGGGAAGGGAACGGCAAGAAACGTCGCCACCAGAGCAACACCGAAAAAAGGCAGACGTTCCAGAAGCGTCACCCGGAGCAGGAAGGGGAGTTTCCGCCGGAGCCTCCGGGAAACCCTTGCCCCGGGAAGGGCAGGAAGGGACCACCCAAGATACGCCAGAGCCGGGATGAGCCCGATTTCGATGTTGCTGGCACCGAGGTGTCTGGCAAAAAGGGGAAGGAACGTCGTTACTGACCCAAAAGATAGGGCCAGAGAAAAAAAGGCATAGTCCAGGGAATCCACGAAAAAGTTGAAGATATAGTCCCGCCGCGAAAGCATCAGTATCCCGCCCCAGAAGCCGGTATCGGTCATAGAGTGAAGGAGAAAGTTCTTCAAGGAAGCGGGAGGGCTTGCGCAGTATTGTCCTCCCCCGCCCTCGCTCCGCCATGACGGGATAGCAGAGGAAGAGGTGGTCCTTTGCCCTGGTGCAGGCAACGTAGAAGAGGCGCCGCTCTTCCTCGAGGTCCTCTTCCTCATTGAGGGATTGAGGGGAGGGGAAGGCCCCCTCACAGAGCCACACCACAAACACGCAGGCCCACTCGAGTCCTTTGGCCTGGTGAATGGTCGAGAGGATCACCCGCTCATCCTGAGGCGCCCCCGCCACCACCGTCTCGGCCTCCATTTCCCCAAGGAGGGCAAGCTCACTTAGGAACGATTCTAAAGACGCATACCTTGAGGCAAAGCGGGCAAGCTCTTCAAGGTCCTCAAGGCGTTCCCTGGCATCGGGGTACCGGCTTATGAGGTATTCCCGGTACCCACCATCAAGAACGGTCTCAATGGCCAGAGCCGGGTCCTTCTCAAGACTCTCAAGGCGTACGAGGAGCCGGCGAACACCCTCCACGCTTCCCCGACCCGAGGAGGGCAGGGCAAGGAGCACATCAGGACGCTCCAGGGCAAAGATTGGGTCCTCTGCCTCCCGAACCACCTGCCAGACAACTTCTGCGGTCTTCTGCCCAATGCCAGGGTAAAGCCGCAGCACCCGCTTCCAGGAAATCTCATCATATGGGTTTACGATGATGCGAAGGTGCGCAAGGACGTCCTTGATGTGCGCACGCTCGAAAAACCGGAGTCCCGAGCGAATCTCAAAGGGGATGCCCCGGCGGGTGAGCTCCATCTGGACTTCCATGCTCTGGTAATGGGCCCGGTAGAGCACCGCCATGTCGTTTAAGGCATACCCTCGCTCTCGGAGTTCCAGGATTTTCGTGGCCACAAAGTCCGCCTGCTCTAAAACGTCCCGAAGAGCAACAACTCGCGGTTTTTCTCCCGAGGTCCGCACCGGACGCAGCACTTTGTGGAACTGACGGGTGTTGAAGGCGATGACCTCGTTCGCTAACCGCAGAATTTCTGGAGTACTCCGGTAGTTCGTCTCGAGTTTGTAGATTTTGCAGTCCGGGTACCTCTTCGGGAAGTCGAGGATATTGGCAAAGTGTGCCCCCCGGAAGGCATAGATGCTCTGGGCGTCATCCCCCACCACGAGGAGATTGCGGTGTACCCCGGCAAGAAGGTCCACAACTGCTGCCTGGAGGAGATTGGTGTCCTGGTACTCGTCAACCAGGATGTACCGGAAAAGCTCGCCATACTTCCTCTGCGTTTTCTCGTCACTTCGCAGAAGCTCAAAAAAGTACACCAGGAGGTCGTCGTAGTCCATCACGTTGAGACGTTTTTTTCGTTCCTGGTAGAGGGCAAAAAGATGGGCGATGTGGCTTGACCATTCCAGAAACTGCGGGTAGTACCTGTCAAGAATATCTTCAAGGGATTTGAGGGTATTCCGGCTTAAAGAGATGACGTTGAGCAAAACCTCGGGTTGAGGGAAACGGCGCCGGGTAAGATCAATACCGAGTTCCTCCACACAAACCGCAAGGAGGTCCTTCTGGTCCTCCCGGTCGAGGATGGTGTAGTTGGGCTCGTACCCGATTTTCTTCGCTTCCCGGCGCAGGATAAGGTTCCCGATGTGATGGAACGTCCCCCCAAAAAGACGGGACATGTCCACCCCAAGGAGGCACTCCACCCGGTGGAGCATCTCCCGGGCTGCCTTGTTCGTAAAGGTGGCAAGGAGAATGGACTCCGGAGACACCCCCTGTTCGATGAGATAGGCTACCCGGTAGGTGACGGTGCGGGTCTTGCCGCTTCCCGCCCCGGCAATGACAAGCATAGGGCCTTCTCCGGCGAAGACCACCTGTTTCTGTTCCTCGTTGAGCTCCCGCTCGTAATCCACCCGGAAATTCGAGAGTCGCACGGGCACTCTCTCCTCACTGCCTTCCCTGGGCGAAGTCTTCAGGGAAAAAGAGATAGGTCCGGTTGCAGAACGCGCAGTGCACCTCTGCTTTCCCCTGGGTTTCGAAAAGCTCCTGTCGCTCTTTTTCGCCAAGGAGAAGGAGAACGTTTTTCGCCCTCCGGCGGGAACACCGGCAGCGATACCGGAGGGGGTCCTTTCCCACAATCCGGTACGGAAGACCGGAAAAGATGAACGCCGTGATGTCCTCAGGGGTTTTCCCCTGGAAAAGCTCGTGGCTCACCGGCCCGAGACGGGAAATATTCTCTTCCAAAGTGTCGATGACGTCAAGCGGGGTACCCGAGGGTGTGTGGATGATGAACCCTCCTGCCGAGAGTACTCTCCCCCGCTTCCCCACATAGACCCCGGCGCTGCAGGCCGAAGGCAGCTGCTCCGAAGAAGCGAAGTAGTATGCCAGGTCATAGGCGATACCACCCCGGGGCATGGTGATGCTCCCCACATACGGTTCCCCAAACCCCAGGTCCTTCACGACAAGGAGCTTCGACCCCGCTCCCACGGCATCCTCCACATTGAGTTTTCCCTGTTCTTTCGAGGGGAGAATCACCCAGGGCTGCGACACATACCCCCGGACCTCGCCCCTTGCATTCCCCTGAACGAGTATCCCCTCTAAAGGTCCCTGACATTCAATCTGGAGGGAAACCCGCTGGTTCTCCTTCATGGTGAGGCCGAGAATCCCAACAAGCGTCAGGGCCCGCCCCAGGGCAGCCGTGGCCACAGGAGTGGTCCGGTGGAGCCTTCTTGCCCGTTCCACAAGGCGAGTGGAACTCGCTACGTACCCGAGGACCTGCGTACCCTCCACTACCACCCGAACAGCGTAGTCTTCATGCATGGGTATTCCTCCCTTATGACTTCAGAAAGCGGAGAATCCGTCGCGCCGCCAGTGCCGAAACCCGGGCAAGACGAACCTCCACATCCTTCACAACTTCCTCCGCCACCCGCTCCTCTTTCGTCCGGTTCACCAGAACCCCACATACCGCTCCGGCCCTCAGTCCAAACACCCTGGCGAGCACAAAAAGCGTGGCCACCTCCATCTCATAGTTCAGAACTCTGAGTGCCTGCCACTCCCTGAGGCTTCCCTGAAGACTCCGGGGAACATACCGAGAGAACGTATCGTACCGTTCCTGTCCCGGGTAGAACGTCGCCGAAGAACAGGTGATGCCTAAATGATACGGAACCCCTGCTTCCTCACAGGCCTCCTTAAGGAACACCACCGTCCTCCAGTCCGAAACCGCAGGGTACTCCACCGGGGCGTAATGGAGGGAGGCTCCATCAAGGCGAACCGCGCCTTCGCTCACGACAAGGTCCCCCACCGCAATATCCGGCTGAATCGCCCCACAGGTCCCCACCCGGATAAACCACCGAATCCCCAGACGGGCCAGCTCCTCAACGGCGATGCTCAGAGAAGGTCCCCCAATACCCGTTGAGACCACGAGAACCTTCCCCTCCTCTCCCACAGCCAGAGCACTCCTGAATTCCCGGTGAACAGCAAGAGCTTTCGTCTCTCCAAAGGCCCGGGCCAGAACCTCAACCCGCTCCGGAGCCCCGGGAAGGAGCGCAAGGTGCACGCCCTCCACATCTTTCTCAGTAAGTGCCAGATGGTACGCCCGGTACACTGCCTTCACCTCCTCTCTATTTTCGGATAAAATACGGAAAAGGAGAAGAGGCCATGGAATGCCGGATCACGCTCGGAGATGGAACGACCACTTCTGCAACACCCGGGGAAACGCTTGAAGACATCATCAGGCAAGTGTACCCGGAAAAGTATCGTTTCTTCCTTGCGGCACAGCTTGATGGAGAAATCGTTGACCTGAATAGCCGGGTGGAACAGGACCACGCGGTGGTCTTCTTTCCCTTTGAGCACCCCGAAGGACGGCGAACCTACATCCGGAGCCTGCTTTTCCTTTTAAGCTATGCCGTATCCCTGGTCCTTCCTGGGAAGAGGCTCCGCGTCCTCCACTCCATGAGCGATGGGATCTTCTGTGAGGTCGAGGGGGCCGAGCACAACCTCTCGGAACTCCTCGAGACCATCGAAAAGATCATGCGGGAAACCATCGCCCAGGATCTCCCCATCGAGCGGGAAGTGGTCAACTGGGAAAAGGCCATCCACATCTACACCCGCAGAGGACGGGAAGACGTGGTGCGACTTTTCCGTTACCTGAGAACCCCGGCCGTGCCCCTATACCGCCTTGGCGACTTCTACGACCATTACTACGGTCCCCTCTGCCCCCGAACGGGGTACCTCACCTCCTTCGGTTTTGTCGTCGTCCCTCCGGGGTTCATCGTCCAGTTCCCCAAAGACAACACGGGAAAGCTCCCACCGTTCGTCTTTCGCCCCAAGCTCTTCAGCGCCTTCAAAGAAGCAGCGCAGTGGGGGAAAATCATGAACATCGAGAACGTGGGAGAGCTGAACGAGGCTATCGCCCGGGGAGAGGGGAAGGAAATCATCGCCATCGCCGAAGCGCTCCATGAAAAAAAGATTGCCCAGATTGCGGACCTCATCACCCAGCGCAAGGGAAGCTTGAAGCTCGTGCTCATTGCCGGCCCTTCGTCTTCGGGGAAAACAACTTTTACCCGGAGGCTCTATACTCAGCTTCGGGTTAACGGCTGGAGGCCCATCACCATCTCCCTTGACGACTACTTCCTCTCCCGCCACGAACTCCAGGGCTCCGTCCAGGACTACGAGAGCCCCGAAGCGCTGGACCTTGAACTCTTCAAGGAACAGCTGCTTCTCCTTGTCGCAGGAAAGGAAGTCGAAATCCCCCGCTACAACTTCATCACCGGAACACGGGAACCCCGGGGGATTCGCAGCCGCCTCGAAAAAGACGGCATCATCCTCGTTGAGGGGCTCCACGCTCTAAACCCCCGGCTCTCCCAGGACATCCCGGAAGAGGAGAAGTTCAAAATTTACGTCAGCGCCCTCACCACCCTCAACATCGACGACCACAACCGCATCCCCACCACCGATTGCCGGCTCATCCGCCGGATCGTGCGGGATAACCAATTCCGTGGAAGTAAGGCCGAGGAGGTCTTTGCCACCTGGCCGAAGGTTCGAGCCGGTGAGGAAAAGTACATTTTCCCCTACCAGGAAGAGGCCGACGTCATGTTCAACTCTTCGCTCATTTACGAGTTTTGCATCCTCCGCCAGTACGCCGAGGCACTCCTGCGGGCCATCACTCCTGAGAGTCCGAGTTACCTCGAGGCCTACCGCCTGTATTCCTTCCTCAATCACTTCATGCTCCTCAACCCGTCCTTTGTCCCCTCAAACTCCATCCTTCGGGAGTTCATCGGCTGAGACGCTCCGTCGTCCAGCCTCCTCAAGAAGGATCAGAGCCGACTGCAGGAGGACTTCGCTTTCCTGGGCGAGGGTTCTTTCGCGGAGTTTCTGAATCTCCCTCTCAAGCCTCTTGAGGATGTCTTCCTTTTCGGGCGTCTGGGGAACGGCCACAACGGTCCTGCGGGGGAGGTCCAAGGTGTCCCCAAAGGCAGGGACTATAGCCTCAAAACCCTTCTCGCGCAGAGCCTGGGCAAAGGCCTCCGCAATCTCCTCTTCTCCGTGGGTGACGAGAAAAACGGGACGGCTCCTGAAATACCCCACCCACCGGAGGAGGTCTTCCTGGTCTCCATGGGCTGAAAAGCCGTTGATGGTGGCGATACGGGCCCGAACGGCAATGTCCTCATCGAAGATGTGGACGAGCTTTGCCCCATCAACCAGTGCCCGTCCCAGTGTCCCCCGGGACTGGAAGCCCACAAAGACCACGGTGGTCGTCTCTTTAAAGAGGTTGTGCTTCAGGTGGTGGAGAATGCGTCCACCCGTGCACATACCGCTTCCCGCGAGGATAATGGCATGGTCAAGGTCGTTGAGGGCCTTCGACTCCTCAGGGGTGGTGACGTAGGTCAAACCCGGAAACCCAAAGGGATCGTCTTCCTGAAGATGGAGTCTCTCCAGCTCCCCTGAGAGGAGATGCCGGTACTTGAGGTAGATGTCGGTCGTTTGCTTCCCCAGAGGGCTGTCAAAGTACACCGGGCAATGCAACCCTATAGCGTCCCGGAGCAGGCGAATCTCGTAAAGGACCCGCTGGGCCCGGTCCACCACAAAGGTGGGGATGAGGACCTTGCCGCAGGTCCCCATGGCGTCCTGCATAACCTGGGCGAACTCTTTCCGGGTCTCCTCAAGGGTTTTGTGGCGGCGATTCCCGTAGGTCGACTCTATAACCACAAAGTCGGCCTCCTCAACAATCGGGGGAGAGCCCTCCATGACGTTTCCGAACTGCCCGATGTCCCCCGAAAAAACCACCTTTGTCCCTTCACCCCAGACCTCAAGCACCGCAGCCCCGAGGATATGGGCGGCATCCCGGAAGACGAACGTCACGCCTTTTTCCTCGGCAATTTCGTCGTATCCCACTGGCTCGAAGAGTTCCAGGGCTTTTCCCACTTCCTCTTCCGCGAAAAGCGGAGCAATCTCCGGCTTTCCCGAGCGCCTTCGGCGACGGTTCTCCCGCTCCACTTCTTCTCGCATGAGCTTTACGGTGTCGTAGAAGAGAATCCGGCAGAGCTCTATAGTGGGAAGGGTGGCGTAGATTTTCCCCCGGAAACCTTCCCGGACGAGGAGAGGAATTCTCCCCGAGTGGTCCAGGTGGGCATGGGTGAGGAGGACAAAGTCGATGTCTCGGGGAACAAAGGGGAAGGGTGGCGTATTCCGGTTTCTTTCCCCTCCCTGGAACATGCCACAGTCAACGAGGAAGGTGACGTCTTTCCCCCGAACAAGGTAACAGGAGCCGGTCACTTCACGGGTGGCGCCAAAGAAGGTGATTTCCACTATACAAGCCCCCTCTCCACAAGGTCTCGAAGGAAAGCCCGAAACTCCGGTGCCAGGTCTTCCCGGCGCAGGGCCAAGGCCACGTTGGCCTTGAGGTAGCCGATTTTACTCCCCACTCCGAAGTACTCCCCTTCAAAGCGATACCCGTATACCGGTTCTTTCCCAAGAAGCCCCCGGATGGCATCGGTGAGCTGAATCTCCCCACCTTTCCCAGGAGGGGTCTGCGCCAGGGCATCGAAAATCGAGGGGGACAGGATGTACCGCCCCACTACCGCAAGGGTTGAGGGCGCTTCTTCGGGTTCCGGCTTTTCCACGAGATCCTCAATGGCATACAGCCGGGGGGCAATCTCTCTTCCCCTCACAATCCCCCACTGGGCCACCTCCTCTCTTGGAACCTCGATAAGGGCCACGTAGATTCCAGGGCAGTCCGAGAAAAGGCGAAGCATCTGGGCAAGACAGGGGGTTTCACTCACGATGATGTCATCAGGAAGAAGGACGGCAAAGGGTTCTTCTCCCACAAAGGCTTTCGCCTGCCACACGGCGTCACCAAGGCCCCGGGGGGATTTCTGCCGGACGTAGAAGATGTGAGCGGAGTTCCCCACCCCGCGGATTTCCTCAAGGAGGTGTTCCTTGCCCCGGTTCTTGAGCTCCTGCTCAAGCTCCACCGCAAAGTCAAAGTAGTCCTCAATCGCCCGTTTCCCCCGCCCGGTCACAAAAAGCAGGTTCTCGATACCCGACGCCACAGCCTCCTCCACCACGTACTGGACTGCCGGCCGATCCACGATGGGGAGCATTTCCTTGGGCTGGGTTTTGGTCGCCGGCAAAAGCCGTACCCCAAGCCCCGCCACCGGAAGCACCGCTTTACTGATCTTCTCGTTCCATCCTCTCCCCCCTTCCGGAGGTAATGGAAGAGCACCAGGAAAATCCCAACCCCCAGGAGGTAATCTCCGATACTGGCCACAAAAGCCCGACGAAAAACGAAAGAGAAATACGGGATGATGTCCCCGAGGAAGTTCAGGCGGGTCGAGGGACCCATGAGGACATACTCCGGGTAACGACCTGCCCTGAGGTGCCCGGCAATGGTCACAAGGCCAAGATGCTCGGCGACTTCAGCCGAGGCAGGCATCCGTCCCCCGTTGGCGAGGACCACAAGGAAGTTCAGAAAGGCTCCCAGGCTCACGAGAGGCATCCCGAAAAGCCGAATCCCAAGGAGCGTCCCTGCAAAAACGAGGGCCATGCCGAAGGTCTGCAAAAGAGGAACGAAGCTTGCCCGAAGGCCAAAAGCGGCAAAGCGAACACCAAATCCCGCCACCACCACCCAGAAAAACGGTAGCGGTACCCGGGAAAGTCGCGTGAGTTTCCCCCCGAAAAGCAATCCAAGGAGGAGTCCGGCAAGGAAAAAATCAAGGAGAATCACGGTGCCACGCTCCCGAAAGGACGAGGTCTTTGAGAACTGCAAGGATTTTAGGGTCGAAGTGCCCCTCTTCTTCGTTCTCCATGATTTCCAGCGCCTCATCCACCGTGTATGCCCTCCGGTAGGGGCGCTCCGAGGTTAAGGCGTCGAAGACATCAGCAACAGCCACAATCCGGGCTTCAAGGGGAATCTCCTCCATCTTTCGGCCTTCTGGGTATCCATGACCGTTACAGCGCTCATGGTGCGTGAGGATGATTTCCGCCACCCGCCGCAGAAAATCCACGTCTTTCACAATCCGGTAGCCGATGAGGGGGTGTTCCTGGATGACCCGGTATTCCTCGGGGCTCAACTTCCCGGGTTTACTCAAAATGGCATCGGTGATGCCGATTTTTCCCACGTCGTGGAGAATGGCGGCGTACTCGATGACCTCCTTCTCTCCCCCTGAAAGGTTCAAGCGGTCGGCAATACGAAGGGCAAGCTGGGCCACTCGGGCAGAGTGTCCCCGTGTGTAAGGGTCCTTGGCGTCCACCGCCGCGGTGAGGGCTCGCAGAAGCTCAAGGTGCATTCTTTTCGTATCCACGAAGAGCTTGAAGGAGTACCGGGCCACAAAAAGAGGCAGGAAGAAGAGGGCAATACCCACATAGCCCACGTAGTTGTACACAAAGTACAGGAGAAGGGAGAAAGGGAAGAGGGCAAAGTACTGGAGAAGGATACCGTTGATGCTCTGCCGCCATATCACCGCCAGGGGGACGCTGCTACTGAGAGAGACCACGGTCAGGACGAGCAATACGTTACACAGAAAAAAGGTCCCGATAGAGGCACCGACCGCAAGGTAAAAGAGGGGTTCATTCCAGTGAAAACCATACCCCCCAAGGCGCTCGAAGACAAGACCAGAGAGAAAAGCCGAAATGGCATACTGGGCGCCGTTGAAAAGTGAAGCATACCATCTGGACCTTATCGTCCCAAAAAACATTCCCAAGAAAGCCACCAGCGCAGAAAGAAAGGGGGAAGAAAGGAGAATCACAGCGTAGAGGGGAGCAAAACTTACCGAGATAGCTGCTTCAGGCCGCAGATACACCGGGAGGAGTTCTGCCACAAGGGTCAGGATGGTGAAAGTCGCAAAGAGCAAGAGAAGATGGGGCGACCAAGAAAGGCGAAGGAGAGAAAACCCCAGGATTCCAAGGCCCACCCCAATGACACAACCCAGATAGCAAAACAACACCAGACGCTTCATCAACGCCACCCTTCAGGGTGGGCCAACAGAAAGGTCGAAAGGCTCAAGGCCTCCAGCTGAAACCAGCCCCGCTGGCGAGGATGATGGCCAGCAGGCCAAGGAGCACGCTCAGGACCTTCGCCATTGTGGACCCTCCTTCATGTGTTTCTCATCCCCTTCCGCTTCCTGGGGATGGCCACCGCTCCGCTCATGGTGAAGACGCTGTTGGCCCACCCTCTTCCTCCTCAAAACGCTCTATGTGGAACACCAGTTTCCGGTTGACGGCATCAAGGGTTGCCCGGGCAACGGCCTCGTAGATATCCTCCCGCACCAGGGCCGTCCCCACAAGAAGGTCCTCTTCTCTCCTTGCTCCGGGCCGGGCGTAGTCCACAAAGGTCAGGACTACCTCGATATCCCCAAGGTGGTGCGTGGAGACATTGTGGAGCACAAAAAGGGTATCCCCCACAATCTGATTGAGGCAGCTGAGCGTCGCTCTGGCAACCAGAAAAGCATGGCTTCGAACCCGGGAGGCGCTCTCTGTAGCCACCCCCTTGTAGGTTCGCTCCCCAAGCTTCACCTCGACCTCAACCTGGACGGTGTCGGGGGTCTTCTTCCACCCCAGGCCCCAGAGAACCAGGCGGGGAACAAACCACCGGGTTTCCCCTTCAAGGTCGAAGGTAACAACGCTAACTTTCTTGTGGTCCACATCAAGGCCAAAGCGGGCTTTAAGCAAGGTCTCGATATCCCGGACAAGGAGCTTGGGAGATTTCGTCGGCCGGGCCAGGACGTGGATTTCCTCGATGGCCGTCTCCCCCACGACCCTGGCATTGAGAACACCTTCAAGGCACTCAATGGCCTTTTCTAAAGCCCGGGTATCGATGCCCTTGGCCATGGCTCAGTAGACAAGGTCGATGAGACCGTAGTTTCCATCTTTCCTCTTATATACCACCTGGACCTTCTCCTTATCAAGGTCCTTAAAACAAAAAGGTATGCCCCAGGAGTTCCATCTGGAGAATCGCATCCTCAAGGCTCATGGGGCGAAGGACGAACTCCTTCACCTTGACCACCCGGTCGGAAACTTTCATCTCCTCAGTCTCGCCAGGAACCTCCTCAAGCGCCACGAGCTCCTCTTTCCTCAAAAGGCCTTTGCGCTCGAGTTTCTCCTTGTGGCGTTTAACCTGGCGCTCGAGCTTCTCCAGAACTTCATCAAAGGCCGTTCTCCAGTCGGGCCCATCCCCTTCTCCCCGGAGCACCACTCCGCTTGCGGTCATGGTAACCTCGACTTTTATCCGTCCGCGCTCTGAGTAAAAGTGCACCGTCGCGTCCAGAATGCGCTTGAAGAATCGCTCAAGCTTTGCGAGTTTCTTCGTCACATGGTCCCGGATAAAATCGGTAACTTCGACGTTTTTCCCTCGCACCACAATTTCCACCGCTTCAACCTCCCCGTCTTATGGAATCGGCTTCACCACAACGGCTTCCAGGCACCGTGGAACCACGGCGGGATCGAAAAACCCGGCACCCCTTGAGAACGTGTTAGCAAGACCACAGGCTGTGGCAAAGCGAAGGGCCTCTGCAAAAGGTGCCCCCTGGGAAAGACGAAGAACGAGCACCCCGACGAGGGTATCCCCTGAACCGATGAAATATCCCCCATGGACGGCCTCCTTGAGCTCTACGGACCACCGTTCTCCCTTCCAGGAAGCCACAATTCCCCGGGGACCATCGGAGAGCACCACGCATTCCACTCCCTTTTCCTCAAAGAGAGCCACGGCCCTGAGTTTATCCTCGAAGGAACGGATGGGAAAACCGAGAACCCCTTCAGCTTCTTTCACATTCGGTTTTACCATAAACGGGAGATTTTGCAAAGCCCTCCTTAGCGGTTCCCCCGAGGTGTCCACAACCACCCGCACGCCTTTCCTCAAGACCCTTCTTGCACACTCTGCGTAGAAATCGACCCGCAATCCCCGGGGGAGTGACCCCGAAAGAACAAGGTAATCCCCCTCCCCGGGATGCTCCTCAAGGAAGCGGAGGCATTGCACCGCCTGAGCAAGAGGTACCACAGGTCCAGGCTCGTTGATGACCGTGTGCCGCCCGGTTTTCTCTTCATGAAGGACAGTGGTGATTCGCGTCTCCTCCTGAAGCGGCCAGAAGGAAAAGTCAAGGTTTTCCGCTCGTAGACCCTCGACCATCATCTCCCCCACTCTCCCTCCGAGGAAAAGGAGGAGCTTCGCCTTCCCACCAGCCCGGTGGATTGCCCGGGCCACGTTGACCCCCTTTCCCCCGGGAGTCACGGTAACGTCCTTTGCCCGGTGGACCTCATCAAGGACGACTTCGTCAAGGACAAGGAGGCGATCCAGAGCCGGGTTAGCGCAGAGGACGAAAATCACAGGGGGTGCTCCTCCAGGAAAATCTCCACTTCTTCCTGGGTCGGCAGGGCTGGGATGGCACCCTTTCTGGTCGTGGTGAGCGCACCAACGGCGTTAGCCCGCCGTGCTGCGTGGTACAGTGCGTCTTCAGGAATGTCCTTCCCATCCCGGAGATCCTTCCAGAACATGTACAGGGAGCTCAGGAGTCCGGCGACGAATCCATCCCCTGCTCCTGTGGTGTCCACCGTAGCTACAGAAAACCCAGGGACCTCAAGCCGACTTTTTCCGCTGACCACAAGGCACCCCTTCTTCCCCAGCGTCACCGCAATGAGCGCAAGACGGTACCGCTCCTGCAAGAATGCCAGGGCCCCCTCAAGGCTTTCGCTTGCGGCAATGAATCTCGCTTCTTCCTCGTTCACCTTGAGGACATGGGTTTTCTCAAGCCCCTGGCGCATGCGGAACCGGGCTTCCTCAGGGTCCTTCCAAAGCTGCAACCTGAGGTTGGGGTCAAAGGATATGAGGTACCCGTACTTTTCGGCAAGCCCTAAGGCTTTTAGGGTTGCACTGCAGGCAGGTTCATGGGTCATAGTGATGGAACCAAAATGGAAGACCCCGCTCCCCTGAAAGCATTCCTCGGTGACATCGCTCTGGTCAAGAAGAGTGTCTGCTCCCGGATCCCGGTAGAAGACGAAATCCCGTTCGCCTTCTTTCGTGAGGGAAACAAAGGCCAGGGTGGTTTTGGCCTTTTCCGTCATGGTGAGGAAGCGGGTGTTGACGCCGTTTCGGGCCAGGGTCTCCCGTAAAAACTCTCCAAAGGCGTCCTTCCCCACCTTCCCGATGAAGTAGGTTTCAATCCCGAGTCTGGCCAGCCCCACCGCGACGTTGGCCGGGGCTCCTCCGGGAGCCTTCTCAAATCCTGGAGCATCCTTCAGAGTCACACCGCTTGCGGTGGAAACGAAATCGATGAGGAGTTCCCCAAGGCACAGTGCCTTTTTGTCGAGAGACACCAAGGTCCATCACCTCACTCCGCAATTCTCCGGTAGAACGGAGCCAGTGCCGGATAGAGGTCCCGCCAGATACGGTAGAGGCGCTCGTATCTTGCCACAAGGTGCTCATCGGGGAGGACCTTTTCGGTCACTGCCACAGCCCGGGCACAGGCTTCCTCGACGTTCCGGAAGACCCCTCGCCCCACAGCAGCAAGGAGCGCAGCTCCAAACGCCGGACCTTCATCCACCTTCACGCCAAAGAGGGGCACCTGGTACACCGCCGCCTGGATTTTCCGCCAGAGCGGGCTCCTTGCTCCACCACCGATAGCCCGGACTTCCTCAATGGGGATGCCCATCTCCCGGATGATTTCGAAGGAGTCCCGCATACCGAAGGTCACCCCCTCCATCACCGCCCGGACGAGGTCGTTCTTGCGGTGCTTCAGGGTGAGGCCAAAGAAGACTCCCCGGGCAAAGGGGTCCGCGTGAGGCGTTCGTTCCCCGGTGAGATAAGGAAGGAAGAGCAGTCCTTCGGCTCCGGGAACCGATTTTTCTGCCTCTTCGCTCAGAAGTTCATACGCATCCTTTTCAAGGAGTATGGCCATGTTCTTCTCTTCAAGCCCCAAGACGTCCCGGAACCACCGGAGAGAACCCCCCGCCGAAAGCATCACACCCATGACGTGCCATTTTCCAGGGACCGCATGGCAGAAGGTGTGCACCCGACCTTTTGGATCCACCCGAACCTCGTCGCTAAAGGCGAACACCACTCCCGAGGTACCAATGCTTGCCGAGACCAGTCCGGACCTCACAATACCCGTACCGATGGCCCCTGCCGCATTATCCCCGCCACCGGCAACCACAAGGACGTCCTCCCGCATCCCCAGAAGCTCTGCTACCTCCCGCTTTATGCGTCCCGTCACCTCAGGCGACTCAAAGGAGGGCGGAAACCAAAAGGGGGAGAAATCCAAAGCCCTGATGAGCTCCTCCGACCACTGTCTTTTGGGAACATCAAAGAGGGAGGTTCCCGAAGCATCGGAGACATCGGTGGCAAATTCTCCTGAAAGCCGGAAACGAACGTAGTCCTTGGGGAGAAGCACTTTGGAAATCCTCCGGTAGACCTCTGGTTCGTTGTTCTTCACCCAGAGGATTTTCGGGGCGGTGAAGCCGGGAAGAACAGGGTTACAGTTAATGCTCATGATGCGCTCGAAACCAACTCTTTCTGTGATTTCCTGGCATTCCCGGGCCGTCCGCTGGTCGCACCAGAGAATTGCCGGGCGAAGGACCTCTCCTCTGTCGTTCAGAAAGACCGAGCCGTGCATCTGGCCTGTGAGGCCGATACCGGAGATATCCCTGGGGTCAATCCCCGAAATCTCTAAAACCTTCTTGAGCGCCTGTACCGTCCCCTGCCACCAGTCTTCAGGATTCTGCTCGGCCCAGTTCGGGCGAGGGGTGTACAGGGGATACTCGGCCACGCTCTTCCCCCGGAGCTCCCCCTTCTCGTCGATAAGGACAACCTTGCACCCTGTTGTTCCCACATCAATTCCCAGAAAGTACTCCATACCCTCCCTCACCTCCAAAGGTCCTCGAGGAAAGCTCTCTTTTGAGGAATTGTACCACACTCTCCGTCGCGTCTCTTCTTCCCGAAAATCCAGGCCTTTACACCTTTTTGCTTGCAGGATACAATGAGGAAAAAGCGGAGAAAATGAGCCAAGAGAGTCTTCTGGACCATGTGTTGACGAAGCTCCAGGGCTTTGGACCCCGCCCTTCGGCTTCTTGTAGGGAGCGGGAATTCCTCCTTTTCGTCCAGGAAACCCTCAATCGCCTTGGCCTCCAAACGGAGCGGGAGAGCTTCCGGGCGCCGGCCACCTACACCTGGGCATACCTTGTGTTCTGGCTTGGGCTTGCCCAGGCAGGTCTTGTCCTCCCCCGCATTCCGCTTCTTTCGGCCATCTCAAGCCTTGTGCTTCTTGTCCTTGAGTACTTTGAACTCTCAACCTTTCCTCTTGTGAGCCGCCTCTTTCGCTTCCACACTTCAGGCAACGTCCTGGGGAAAAATGGCGAAGACCCGGAGGTCGTCTTCCTGGCCCACGCCGATTCTGCCACCACCTCGATCTTCTTCCATCCCCGCTTTGCCACCAGTCCCAGGGTATCCCTGCTCCTTTTCATCGTTGCATCGCTTGCTGTCGCCGGGGTAAGTGGGCTTGCGGTGTTTGTCCCGCTGAAGCTCTGGTTCTGGGTCACTTGGCCCTTTGTCCTTTATCTCCTCTTTCTCGCCTTTGGGCACCTTCACCGGGAAGTAGCCATGCCACCCTCCCCCGGGGCAAACGACAACGGAAGCGGCGTGGCCGTGGTTTTGGAGCTTTCGCGAATCCTCAAGGAGTGGGGAATCCCCTTCTGGGCCGTGGTCACGGGAGCTGAAGAATCGGGTAACTGGGGAGCTCTGCATTTCATCGCGAAGTATGGGCCGAAACTGCGGGGGAAACCCATCATTAACCTTGACAATCTGGGGAGCGGGACGCTTACGCTGGCCACCCAAGAGGGCATGTGGAGGATTTATGAAGCCGCACCGAGCCTTGTTGCAGAATTCCAGAAACTTTCTCTGCCCTTCCTGGCCTTCCGGCCTTACCTTGGGCTTTCCACCGATGCCACTCCCCTCCTTGCCCGGGGATTCACTGCCGCAACCATCATTGCCCTCGGAGAACAGGGGTTGCCGGTGAACTGGCACTGGCACACCGACACCGTGGAGAACCTTGAAAGAGACAATCTGGAAAAGGTTGTACAGCTTGTGCTTTCGTGGATAGCGTGCCGCCATGGATCTTCTGCAGAGCGTTGAGTTGCTCCTTGCCATTCAGCGAGTTTCTTCGCCTTTCCTCGACCTCCTCATGCGGGGGATGTCCTTTCTGGGAAGCGAGTTCTTCTACTTCGGTGTCCTCATCTTCCTCTACTGGGGGACACGGAGAACCTTTGCCATACGTCTGGCCTTTGTGGTCCTCGTTTCGCTTTATACGAATTTCCTCCTGAAAGCCTTCTTCGCCCTTCCCCGCCCTGCAGGAGCGGGTTTGCGCATCCTCGAAACCCCCGAGGACTTCTCCTTCCCAAGTGGCCACGCCCAGTCGGTTGCCTCTTTCTGGTTTTTCCTGGCCTTTTCTCTCCGAAGACCCCTCTACTTCTGGCTTTCGGGAATCTTGACTTCGTGTGTCGCTCTCTCCCGAATGTACCTTGGGGTTCATTATCCTGGGGACGTGGTCTCTGGTGCCTTTCTGGGTGTGCTCTTTGCCTGGTCCTTTGCCCAACTCTTCACCAGAATCTCCCTCCCCACCCTGCACCCCCGGGCAGCGGGAATACTGCTTGTTTTGGGAAGCCTTGCAGGTTTCCTCCTTGCTCCGACTCTTCCTGCCGTGAAAGTCGCAGGGTCTCTAAGCGGGGCACTCTCCGGATACTTCCTTATGGTGCTTCTCGGGCTAAAGGAAAGAAAATTTCTGCCGAAAGAATATCTATGGGGAGCGGGAATGGTTCTTGTGGCATACCTGGGAGGGAAAATAGTCCCGTGGAACAGTGCCCTTTGGCTTTTTGGACGGTATTTCCTGGTGAATTGCTGTGCCACCTTCTTCTTTCCACTCCTTGTGGAAAGCATGAGGAAAGGAGCAGCTAAGAAGTGACCGTGATCGCTGTGACCCCCAGCTTTTGTCCTGACCGGATGCTCTTTGTGGAACGGCGCGAAAGCACTACTGCACCTTCCCCAGCACCCCTGGGACCAAAATGGAGAGCATGATGATTGGGGTTATTCTTGAGAACGCTCAGGGAGAAATTGTCTTTGCGAACGACGAAGCGCTGCGCCTTCTCGGCATCAAGCAGGAAGACCAGAGGGTGTTCCAGGCACTCCGTGAGGCACTCTCAGAAAGTGCAGAGGGTTGGATACCCTGCTCCATAGGCTGCGGCTCTTTCACCTTTGAGGCGTTAGTCATCCCCCTCGCCAGAGGGAGTAAGTTTTGTGGAAGGGCAATACTCCTTCGGGAAAGTCGCAGCGTTTCGCACAAAGCATGGAGCCTTCCCGAAGCCATTCTCGACGCCATTCCCGATTGTGTCTACGCGAAGGATAAAGGCCATCGCTTCCTGTTTGCCAACAGGGCCACCATAAGGCACTTAGGCCTTTCCACCAAAGAGGAATTGCTTGGAAAAACCGATTTCGACCTCCAACCCCGGGAAATTGCGCAGCAGCACTGGAACGAAGAAGAAGAACTTCTGTGCACCGGACGGGAAATCCTAAAGAGAGAGCAAGAGGTCGACAATCCGGCCGGAGAAGCCCATGGAAAATCCTGGGTTGCTACCATCAAAATCCTTCTCCGAAACGACCAAGGAGAAGTCATTGGCCTCGTAGGCGTGGACCGGGACATCACGGAACAGAAGCTCGCAGAGGAAGCACTGCAGGAATCGGAACACGAGAAATCCCTCATCCTGAATGCTTTAGGGGAACAGGTGACCTACCTTGACCGGGATTTCCGGATTGTCTGGGTGAACACGGCTGTGCTGCACAACTTCGGTCGACCTCCCGAATACTTCATCGGAAAACGGTGCTTTGAGGTGATTGAGGGGCGGGATGGTCCCTGTCCGGGCTGCGCTGTGGCGAAAACCTTCGAGAGCCAGAAGCCAGAAACGGGAGAAGTGGTTTCCCGAAACGGCATCGTTTGGCTCCAGAAAGCCTACCCCATCTTCGACGAAGAGGGACGGGTGGCTCGAGTAGTAGAAATTTCAAGGAACGTTACAGAGGAAAAGCGGGCTCTCGAGCGGATCCAGTACCTCACTTTCCACGATCCCCTCACCGGCTGCTACAACCGGCTCTTCTTCCAGGAAGAACTGAAGCACCTCAACACTCCAAGGCAGCTTCCTCTGAGCGTTATCATGGCCGATGTGAACAATCTGAAGCTTGTCAACGACGCCTTCGGCCACAGAAAGGGTGACGAGCTCTTGCAGAAGGTGGCCAGGATTCTCTCCTCATCCTGTCGAACAGAAGACCTTGTGGTCCGCTGGGGAGGGGACGAATTCCTTGTGCTCCTGCCCAGAACCCCCGCCACCGTCGCACAGGAAATCATGGAGCGGATCCGAAAACGATGTGCCGAGGAGTCCCAAAGAGGTGAAAGGCATGTTCAGATAAGCGTCGCCTTAGGATGCGCCACCAAGGAAAAGGACGAAGACCTTCTCCAGGTTATTAACGAAGCTGAGGCACAGATGTACCGGGACAAATTCGCCGATGCTCGGATTGCTCGGTATCTCACCCTGCTTTCGCTTGAGCAATCCCTTCGAGAAATCCCCGGAGAAATGGAAACCCACTGTCAACGTCTGCGGATTCTGGCTCGAAAGATGGGTGTGGCTCTGGGTCTTCCCCAAAAAGACCTTGAGGCTCTGGACCTTCTGGCTCGCCTCCACGACTTGGGGAAACTCGGTATCTCCCGGATCTCCTTGCCAAACCCGGACCCCTCACCGACACCGAGTGGGAGGAGGTCCGACGGCACCCCGAGATCGGCTACCGCATGGCCCGGGTGTTCCCAGAGCTTGCCCCGGTGGCCGAGGGTATCCTCGCCCACCACGAGCGTTTCGACGGCACCGGATATCCCCAGGGGCTCAAGGGAAAAGCAATCCCCCTCTTTGCCCGCATCATCGCCATTGTTGACGCCTTCGATACGATGACCAGCGATCGACCTCACCGGAAAGCCCTAACCGTAAAGGAGGCCCTGGAGTACATCCGCGAGAATGCCGGAACCCACTTTGACCCAGACCTCGTCGCCCTGTTCCTTAGCATTCTCGAAGAACCCAAAAGCCCTTCCCCGTGAAAGGAGGTGGAGAGGGCATACCCTCCCCACCCGGCACTTACAGCACTTCGAAGAACCTGGTCTCTTCGAACACCCGACCGTACGCATCCTCAAAGGTAATGGTGACTCTGTGGAGACCCCGTTCCAGGTTTTCCGGAAGGGGAGCGATGTACGTATGGGTGGACCCTTTCATCTGCATCCAGTCAGGAAGCCCTGTGTGCAACCTTGCGGCAAAGGGGTCAACAAGGGACCGGTACTCCATGGGCTGCGGTGGAAGGTCATCAATGGCGCAGAGGACCTTTGAGTGACTGTCGGCGTTAAAGACGTTGGCAAGGACGAAAATCCCGCCAAGCTCTTCTCTGATGAAGACTCCGTCGGGAAATCCGGCAAGGCCCTTCCGGGGGGAGAAGAAGGAGACGTTCATCTGGCGGGAAATTCCAAAGGGGTAAAACGTGTCCTTCCAGGAGTTCCCGCTGCATTCAACGACGAAGTACCCTTTGGGGACACCATCGCGGGTGTAGGAAAGGGGGATACCCAGATCGTCTTTGGGGCCACTCCACCACGAACCACAGGCTGCTCCGGCGATGATCTGGGGGAAGGGGAGATTGGGGCTCCAGTCACCGAAAGAATCGCCGGGGAAGAACCGCTCGATGGTGTGGGTGTGACCGGCAAGGAAAAGCGCCTTTCGCCCCTCAAGGAGGGCAAAGAGCTTCTCCCGGTTCTTCACCTGGTGCTTTTCAGCCGCCCGGTCAATGTAGGAAACAAGGGGGAATGTGCATGGCAAAGACGACAAGGGCATCCTGAGGAACAAGGGCAAGATCCTTCTCAAGCCAAAGGAGCTGGTCTTCGGAGATCTCACCGTGGTATTCCTTGCCATCCCACATGACGGAGTCGAGGACCACAAAGTGGACCTTCCCGATGTTGAAGGAGTAATAAGTGGGTCCGAGGTAACGGGAGAACGTTTCGTGCTTTGTAGCATTGTCAGGGGCGTCGAAGTTCATATCGTGGTTGCCAAAAACGTACCAGACTGGAATCCCCATTCCTGCCATGACCTGGAGATACCGGGGGTAGAGATTCAGGGAGTCGTTAATGTTGTCTCCGAGGACTATAGCGCACCGTGCACTGGACTGTCGCTCAGCAACATCGGCAACGATGCTATCCCTGAGGTACTGGATTTCCTGGTGATTCGTCACCTGGGTGTCCCCGAGGACAACGACCGAGAAGTCTTCGTCTTCCTCAACGCGATAGAGAGGGAAGTTCACCTCCTGAGGCAGGGACCCCGTGGGGGCAATACCGGGGTACTCCTGAATGGCCTCAGGAGACCCACCGGGACGATGGAGGTAATAGAAAAGCGGTGTGTTGTATTCACTGAGGGGGAAAGCGTATCCAGAGGGCTTGGTAACGAAAACAACCATGTTCTCCCGAACGGGAAGTTCATACCGTCCTGCCGCATCGGTGACCACAACCTCAAGGCCGTTTGAAACGGGAACATCAGGAATGCCCTGCTCTCCAGGGTCCAGAACGCGGTTGCCGTTTACGTCTTCAAAGACCACACCGCGCACCGTGCTCTCCTGGGCCAGAACCACACCCCCAAGGAATACCACCAAAAGCACGAGGACCACACCTACATACCGTCTCACCGCTTCGACCTCCTTTCGTAAGTTCTACTGGGAGCATAGAACGGCAACGTTCAGGGAATATAAAGGATGGGTAAAAAGGGTAAAAGTTCGGTGAAAAAGGTATAATAGGAACAGAGAGGAGGGTGAAAATGGAGCGGCGAAGACTCGGGAAAACGGATCTCCTGCTTTCGCTTTTTGGCCTTGGGGGGTTTCACCTTGTGGAACTCTTCAGAGACGATGCGGTCCGGCTTGTGCACCTTTACCTTGATCTTGGGGGGAACTACCTCGAAACCGCCGAAAGCTACGGCCACGGAGACTCGGAGGCGAAAATCGGTGAGGTCCTTAAAACCCGTCGCAACGAGTGCTTTGTGGCCACGAAATCCCAGAAAAGAACGAAAACCGAAATCCTCCAGTCCCTCGAGGAAAGCCTGAGAAGGCTCAACACCGATCATGTGGACCTCTTCTTCATCCACGAACTCAACCGTTTTGAGACCCTTGAAGCCATCACCGCTCCAGGCGGAGCCCTGGAAGGCCTTGAGAGAGCAAAGCGGGAGGGAAAGGTGCGCTACGTGGCGTTTTCGAGTCATGTGACTCCCGAGGTGGCGGTGAAAGCCCTCGAGGTCTATCCTTTTGATGCCCTCATGATCCCCCTCAACTACTTCGACCGCTTCAACTTCCCGGGCTGGGAAACGGAGGTCCTCTCCCTTGCCAGAGCGAAGAATGTGGGTGTTCTGGCCATGAAGGTCTTCGCCGATGGATTCCTCTGGCGTCACCCTGAAGAGGCCCTGCGGTACGTTCTGTCCCTGCCGGTGTCCTGTCTTGTCCTTGGAGCCAACACCGAAGAGTACCTCCGGAAGGATTTCGCCCTCCTTGAGCGCCTCACCCCGATGAGCGAAAGCGAAAAGGAGGAGTGGTTTGCGAAAGCTCCAGAACTTGGCCGGTACGTCTGTCGCCAGTGCGGGAAGTGTCTTCCCTGCCCCGAGGACATCGATATTCCCCGGATTTTCCTCCTTGAGGGTCAGTACGACCGGCAGATGAAAGACGACCTCATCCGGGACCCTGCCGAATACGCTCTCCGGGACCGGCTGCGTTTCTGGTTTGGGAATCAGGACTACGCCCAGAGAGAGTACGCGCAACTTTTCCCGAATGCCTCAGCCTGCACACGTTGCGGGGTATGTGAAGAGCGCTGTCCCTATGGCCTTCCGGTGGTGAAGAAACTGGCCATTGCCCATGGCAAACTCACCGACCAGCGCCCACCGGGGTACACCAGAATCCTCTGAGAAGGAGAAAAAGCGATGAAATGGCTCGGTGTGAGCCTTGCGCTCCTTGGGATGCTTTTCGGAGTGGCCTTGAGTGGAGAAACTGGGAACTTCGGGCAATACGCCCGTACCCCGGAGGAAACGGGAATTCTTGTGCTCCGAGGACTCCGGATTGAAGGGGGAACCGTCTATCTGACCGTTGCAACGAGAGGCTGTACCACCAAAGAAGACGTGGTCGCTCAGGTGGTGGCAAAGGAACTCGAAGACAGGCACATGCCCCATTACGAGCTTACGTTTCTTCGGGAAACCCCCGATACCTGTGAGGGGGAGCTGCGGGAAGAGTTCCTTGTGTACGACCTTGAGGACGACCTGCACCTTGAGCTTCCCTGTATGCTTTCGGTGACCAATCCCGTGGTGTGCTCTCCTGAGAAAGACGAGTTCCCCAAAGAAACACCCCGGGAGGAAGACCTGACACTACGTGAGGACCTGCGAGATGCTGCCATCTGGGCCGTGAAGGCGGAAATCCAGCGATACCAGGAGAGCGAACACCCTGACAAAGACGCGAAAATCTCTGCTTTAAGGGAAACACTTGCGCGCCTGCAGAATATGCCTCCCGAGGACTACCCCCTGCCCTCTGAAGAACAACCTCCAGAAACGCCCCCGACAAACTTTGGAGTGCTCCTCCCACCGGAAATCCGCGAGGTCGACGTGGTGTCCCCACCCCGGAGGCCTGGAGACCTCCTTGAGGTGGTGGGCATGACCCGCTCGGGTCCTTTTTACCACGTAGCCGGAATCCGGGGAAGAGACTTCTCGGTCTTTGTGCCATCCTCGCGGTACCGGCTAAAGCTCTATCTCGTGTACCGGCGAGAGTACTTCCTGGGCATCCCCAACTATTACGTTTACGTCGCCTCCTGGGAGGAACGCTGAAAGAAGTCCTGGACCTTTTTGAGTTCTTCCCGGATGGGGATTTTTTGGGGACAGCGTTCCTCGCACACACCGCACTCGATGCAATTTTCCGGACGCTCCTCAGGTCTCAGAAAGTGGAAGTACGTTCTCCTTGCCCCCTCAAGATCCCGAAACTGAAAGACCTGGTTGTAGAGGCCGAACACGAAGGGAATGTTCACCCCCTGGGGACAGGGGAGGCAGTAATGGCAGGTGGTGCAGGGGATGGGGGCAATACCCCGGAGGATTTGCCGCGCCTCCTCAAGGGCCGCAAGGTCCTCGGGGCGTAAGATACCTTCGTGCGCAAAGGAGGCCGTTTCGATGTTCTCCTCAAGCTCCCTCATGGTGCTTGCGCCGCTGAGCACCGTCGTTACCTCTTTCTGGTTCCAGAGCCACAGAAGCCCCCAGGCCGCGGGGGTCCAGTTCCGTCCGGTTGCGGCAAAGCGTCTCCGGACCTCTTCAGGCAACCGGACGAGTTGCCCCCCTTTGAGGGGTTCCATGACAACGACGGCAAGGCCCTTCGAAGCGGCATAGCGAAGGCCTTCCTGTCCTGCCTGGAAGTCCACGTCGAGGTAGTTGTACTGAATCTGGCAGAAGGTGAAGGGATAGGTATCGATGATGCGTTTGAAGGTTGCCAGGTCATCGTGGAAGGAAAAGCCCAGGTATCCGATGTCTCCCTGCGCCTTTGCCCGCTCCGCCCATTCAAGAACCCGGCACTTCAGCACCGTCTCCCAACGGTTCCGGTCAAGGGCGTGGAGGAGGTAGAAGTCCACGTGGTCCTGTCTGAGGCGCTTCAGCTGTTCCCGGAGGTACTTCTCTGGGTGTTCGCAGGCCTCTAAAAGCCAGGTGGGGAGTTTCGTGGCAACCTTCGCCCGTTCGCGGTACGTTCCCTGGAGGGCCTTCCCGACCACGACCTCGCTCATCCCCTTATGGTAGGGATAGGCGGTATCGATGTAGTTCACCCCGTGGTCGATGGCGTAGTGGATCATCCTTATAGCCTGAGCCTCGTCTATGCTGCCTTCGTCGTGAGGGTCCTGAAGGGGAAGGCGCATGGCGCCAAGACCGAGAATCGATACCTGAAAGTCTAAAGGCCCAAACTTCCGGTATTGCATCGCTACACACCTCCCGGGAACGAGAAAGGTCGGTGCCATTATACTATTTTGAGGTGGAGAAGGGAACCGCTGCCAGAACCCCCACCATGGCGAGAGTGTTTCCGAAAAGGTGGTAGAGGAAGACTCCCTGTGGTAATATAGTCTTACACAGAAAAGCAGGAGGAAACGTTGATTCACTCATACCGAAAGGAGGAAAAAACATGGCCCAGACTCTGGGAGTCATCGTCGGCAATCGGGGATTCTTCCCGGATGAGCTTGCCAGAGAAGGTCGGGAAAAGGTGCTCGCCGTCCTTGAAGACATGGGATTTGATGTTGTCACCTTAAGCCCTGAGGACACGAAGTTCGGAACGGTGGAGACTTTCGAAGACGCAGAAAAATGCGCCCGCCTCTTCGATGAGTACCGGAAGGACATTTCGGGAATCATCGTGACCCTTCCGAACTTTGGCGACGAAAAGGGTGTGGCCTACGCCATTCGTCTTTCGGGGCTCAACGTTCCGGTGCTCGTCCATGCCTTTCCCGACAGAACCAACCTGCTTGATGTGAAACACCGGCGAGACAGTTTCTGCGGCAAACTCTCAGTGTGCAACAACCTGAAGCAGTTTGGTATTCCCTTTTCCCTGACGACGTACCACACGGAAGACCCGGACTCTGAGGTCTTCCGTAAGGACATCGAGTGGTTTGCCGGGGTCTGCCGGGTGGTTCAGGGATTCAAGAACCTCAAGGCCGGAGCAATCGGTGCCCGTCCAAACGCCTTCAACACTGTGCGGTTCTCGGAGAAAATCCTCGAGCGCCATGGAATCTCCGTTGAGGTTGCCGACCTTTCGGAAATCATCGGTGCCTGCGAACGCCTCCAGGACGGTGACCGGAAGGTTCAGGAGAAACTCGCCGAAATCAAGGGGTACCTGGATACCTCCGGAGTGCCGGAACAGGCTCTGGTGAAAATCGCCAAACTCGCCGTGGTCCTTGATGAATGGATCGCCCGGACAGGAGTTCGTCTTGTGGCCATCCAGTGCTGGACGTCTATCGAAGAGAACTTCGGGATTATGCCCTGTACAGCGATGAGCATGCTGAGTGAACGGCTCATCCCTGCAGCGTGCGAGGTTGACCTCACCGGAGCCTTAGGCATGTACGCGCTGCAGCTTGCTTCCGGGAAACCTTCTGCCCTTGTGGACTGGAACAACAATTTTGACGATGACCCGGATAAGGCCATCCTCTTCCACTGCAGCAACTTCCCGAAGTCGCTCCTTCGGGGTATCCGCATGGGGTACGGTGACATCATCTCCTCCACTCTCCCCAAAGAACAGACCTACGGGACCTGCTATGGTACCATTCCTGAGGGACCCGTGACGCTCTCGCGCCTTGCCACCGACGATACTACAGGAAGCATCGTCGCCTACGTCGCCGAGGGAGAGATCACTCAGGATGAGGCGAAGACCTTTGGTGGCATTGGCGTGGTGAAGGTTGAAGGCCTGCAGGAACTTCTCGCCTTCCTCTGCGAGAACGGCTTTGAGCACCACGTGGCCATCAACCTCGCCCACGTGGGAGAAATCCTCGTCGAAGCCTTCGACAAGTACCTCGGATTCGACACCTACTGGCACAACGGGGAGTGAGAGGCTCAAGATAAAAAAACCCGGGCGTGGCCGGGTTTTTTTATCCCGTGATCACAAGGAGCACCAGAAAGAAGAGGGTACCGACGGTTGCCACCGTAAGGGGGAGGAACTTCTCCACAAATCGTACCCAGAGAAGGTGCACCGCAAACATGATGACCACGCCGATGAAAATCCGGTCCCAGAGATTGCTCCGGAAAGGGAGTATCCGCACTGGAATCCCTCCTAATCCTTCACCGCACCGAAGGTCAGTCCGGCGATGATATGCCGCTGGGCAATACCGATGAAGACCACCGCCGGAATGAGGCACACCACCGATACGGCAGCCATCTCTCCCCAGTTGGTACCGATGACCGTCACAAACTCGGCAAGGCCAGTGGTGATGGTCCGGGCGTTGACGCTTGTGAGAATGGCGGCAAAAAGGTACTCGTTCCAGGCAAAAATCCAGGTGAGGATGGCGGTGGTCATAATGCCGGGTTTGGCAAGGGGCAGAATGACGTTCCAGAGCACCCCAAAGAGGGAACACCCATCGATGTAGGCAGCTTCGTCGAGTTCTCTTGGAATCGAATCAATCATTCCCTTGAGAAGCCATATGGCAAAGGGCAGGTTGAAGATGCAGTAGAGGAGAATCATCCCGATACGGGTGTCCCGAAGACCTAAACGGGTGAAGATGAGGAAAAACGGCACGATGAACACCGCTGGAGGGGCCATACGGTTTGTGATGGTCCAGAAAAAGAGGTTACTTGAGCCCGGAACCCTGAAGCGGGAGAAGGCATAGGTGGCAAGGACAGCCAGAGACACCACAAGGAGTGTGTTGCCGGAAGCAATGATGAGGGAGTTCACAAGATACCGTCCGTAGATATCCCGGAAGAACGGACGGTAGTAGTTGAAGGCGTAGAAGCTCGTTTGAATAAGCTTTGGTCCGGAGAACACTTCGAGTTTCGTTCGGGCCGAGACCACGAACATCCAGTAGATGGGAAAGAGCGTGAATGCAGCGATAAGGATGCACACAAGGTACACCAGGACGAGTCGCAGGGTCTTCCGCTGCATCCTACGTCGCCTCCTGGGAAGAAGAAATAAAGGTCATCAAAAGCCAGCACATGACGATGGTAAGGTAGAGCAGAAAGAGGGACATGGCAGAACTGTAACCGTACTCCATGGACTGCAGGACAAGCCGCACCAGGTGGATGCTCACGTAACGTGTCGCCGTTCCGGGGCCACCACTTGTCAGCATCCAGACCTCGTCAAACACCCGGAAGGTGTCCATGATACGGATGAAGAGCGTGGTGAGGATAACAGGCTTTAAGAGGGGTACCGTGATGTACCGGAAGACCTGCCAGCGGTTTGCTCCATCGACAAGCGCTGCTTCATAGGGTTGCTTGGGCAGGGCCGAGAGACCAGCCATAAAGGTCAGGACCACAAAGGGCGTCCAGTGCCAGATATCCACAAGAACGGTAGTGAAAAAGGCCTGGGTGGGATTCACCCCGATGTTGTACTCGATGCCGAGTTTACGAAGGTAAAAGGGAATGGGGCCAATGTCGGGGTTCATGAGGAGCACCCACATGCTCCCGATAGTTATGGGAGCCATGGCCAAAGGCAAGGTCATGATGGTCCGGAAAAGCCCCTTCCCCCGGAACTCGAGCGTAAGAAGATTGGCAATAAGAAGCCCGAGGGGTAACTCAATCCCACAGCATAAGACGACAAAGGTCAACCCCAGGCGAAGGGACTTCAGGAAATCCGTGTCGAAAACGAGTTTACGGAAATTGTTGAACCCGGTATACACCATCCCCACACGGGAGAACACGTTGTACTTGAAGGCACTCAAGTACAAGATGTAGATGACCGGAACGACACCTATGGCGAACATTAAAAAGAGTGTGGGGGCCAAAAGCCCCCACACCTGTGCTTTTCTCTCTCTCACCGCTTAACCTCCATCAATACCCGAGTTCCTGCATGAGTTCGTCGACTTCCTTGGCCAGGTTGTCGAGCGCCTCCTCAGGCGAAACCTCTCCGGCAACAGCCTTCGAGATCCACTTGAGGTAGAGCTCGTTCAGCGGACGGTGCATGGGCAGAGCGGGAGCACCGGCAAAGAGGTAGCCATAATCCTTGAGGAGGGTGAAGTAGCCACCCATCTTGGCATCGAGTTCCTTGATAAGCGGGTCTTCAAAGGTGGACTTGCGAACGACTCTTGTGGCAAGGCGGGCAAACTCAGGCTGCCACTCTTTCCGGGCACACCACTGGATGAAGAGCCAGGCTGCTTCTTTGTTCTTGGAGCTGTGCGGAATACCCAGGGCACCACCATCGTAGTAGCCGATGTACCCTTTTCCAGCCTTTGCATCGTCCATAACCCCAGGAGCCGTCGGCGGCAGAGCGACACCGATCTTCCCGATGACGGCCGAGCGGGTTTCGTCCTGGGCAAGCCACCCGAGGTTCTCAAGGTAGATGAGACCCTGGGCGACCTTTCCGGCTCCAAACACTGCTGCGGTTTCATCCCAGGTATAGGTGCGAACTCCCGGAGGTGCGTACTGGAGCATGTCGACGTACCAGCGGAGAGCCTTCTTTGCCTGGTCGCTGTTGAGGGTACCACCGTTCTCAACACTTGCTCTCATCTTTTCAAGGTTGATACCCCAGTTGTAGATACCCCAGGCCGGCCAGATGCTCTCGCACATCTCATAGGCCACACAGGGGTGAGTCTTGGCCTGAGCGATGTGGCCGTAGAGCTCGATGCCCTTTTCTTTCCCGTACTCGGTGAAGAACTTGGCGATATCCGTGTACTGCTCCCAGGTGGTAGGCACTGCGAGGTCGTATCCGTACTTTGCCTTGAAGGCTGCCTGGATTTCGGGATCCTCAAAGAGGTCCTTCCGGTAAATGTACGACTTCAGGAAGGCCTCAAAGGGAATGGCGTAGATGTTACCCTTTTCGTCCTTAAAGTAGTTGATGAAGCTTGTGAAGTCATCGACGTCGAAGTTCGGCTCGGTAATGGCGGAATTCTGGATGAAGGGAGTAAGGTTGGTCAACCAGTTCTGGGCAAGGTAGGCGTAGATAATGTCCTGCTCGACGTAGATGAAATCGTAGATGCCTGCACCGGTCTGGAGGTCCTGGATGGACTTGTTGTACATCTCGTCCCAGGAGGTTACCTCAAACTGCACCTTGATGCCGGTGAGCTTCTCAAACTCTGGAGCCGCCACCTCGACCATGGCCTTTGAAGGCGGTGTGCTCTCGGAGATTCCCTTGATGACCACACCCTTGTAGGGCTCAGCAGCCTTCTGCCACCACTCAGGATTCGCCACTTCCGCAAACACCACTGCACTCCCAAGAACAAGGAGCGCCACAACCAAAAGACCGACGAGCTTCTTCATACGAACACATCCCCCCATTTTCTGGTTTCAAGTGTCAGAAAATCGATGGGAATCGGCAAAGACAGGACTTTTGCTCTCCTCTCACCTCCTCACCATATCGTGTATCCACCGTCCATAACGAGCACGCTCCCCGTAAGGTACGAGGAAGCAGGAGAAGCCAGAAAGACACAGGGACCTTTGATTTCCTCGGGACGGCCCAGACGCCCCATGGGTGTGAGCTTTTTCCAGAGCTCCCCATACTCAGGACGCTCTTTTAAGAGGTCGGCCACAAGCTGGGTCTCCATGTACCCGGGGGCAATGGTGTTCACCCGCACGTTGTACGGAGCCCACTCTGCAGCAAGAGACTTCGTGAGCATGATGACCGCAGCTTTCGAGGCGTTGTAATGCGCCTGAGCCTGAGGGGTATTCACGATGATTCCGGACATGGAGGAGATGGTGATGATGCTCCCTTTGCGGCGCCTGATCATTTCTCTTCCTGCCGCCTGGCAGGCAAAGAACACCCCATTGAGGTTGATGTCAAGAACTCTCTTCCAGTCCTCTTCGGGCATGTCCTCGGCCTTCATCCACTGCCCGACTCCGGCGCAGGCCACAAGGATATCCACTTTCCCGAAATGTTCCACAGTCCTTTGCACCATTGCTTCCACTTCGGCTTTTTTCGTCACGTCCACCTTCACGGCCAGAGCGGAAACACCAAGGGTACGAAGGTGCTCAGCAACTTTCTGGGCTTTCTCCAGGTTGAGGTCGGCAACCACGACAGAGGCTCCGGCTTCAGCGAGGCCGATGCACATCTGCTCCCCAAGACCCTGCGCTCCACCGGTGACGACGGCAACTTCTCCATCGAGGCGAAAGAGGTCGAGGACAGACACCACATCTCCCCCTTAAACCGCAAAATGGTCGGGGCGAGCCGATTTGAACGGCCGACCACTCGCACCCCAAACGAGTGCGCTTGCCAGGCTGCGCCACGCCCCGACGCATTTTTAATTGTAACACAAATGTCCTCGCTGTCAACGGTCCTGGGAACTACTGCCCCATCCTGCGGGCAACTTTTTCAGGTCGTCGTGGCTGGGGCAGTCACCGGAGAGAGTCTTGCACGAGAAAGGGTTTGGAGAGGA
>APKF01000196.1 GCA_000353875.1 Candidatus Caldatribacterium californiense OP9-cSCG
AGGAGGTGGTGCGCTCGAGAGAATGGTTCCCTTTTCTCTTCAGAGCACAACAAAAAACCTCTTGGAAGGAGGAAAGGAACATGCGGAGGTTATGGTTTGCCGTCGGTATTGCGCTGATCCTGGTATTTGGGCTTGTGAGCCTGGGTGCAACCCAGGAAAAGGTCACCATTCGGTGGCTTTTTGAGACCGACTTCGGAGGGGGATGGAAAGTTCTCATCGAACAGTTCGAGAAGCTCCACCCCAATATTCACGTCGAGATGCAGGAAGGTCCCTCGGCCACCAACGTACGGGAAGACATGTACGCTACCTCGCTCATGGCAGGAGAAGCCACCTACGACATGATTTACGCTGACCTCATCTGGGTTCCCAAATTCGCCGCTGCTCAGTGGATTATCCCCCTTGGTGACCGGCTCTCCCCATATGAAATCGCCCAGTTCCTTCCCGGCGACATCGCAGGAGGTATGTACCAGGGGAAACTCTACCGTATCCCCAGCCAGTCTGATGCTGGAATGCTGTATTATCGGAAAGACCTTTTAGAACAGGCTGGCTTTGAACCCCCCATTACCTGGGACGAACT
>APKF01000197.1 GCA_000353875.1 Candidatus Caldatribacterium californiense OP9-cSCG
TTGCTGGAACGAATTCCTCTTTGCGCTCACCTTCATGACCCGCGCCACATCCCGGACGGTCCCCGTGGGCATTGCCATGCTCTCTGGAGCTTCCCAGTACGAAATCCCCTGGGACCAGATTTCTGCAGCCACTGTCCTCACCACGCTACCCCTTGTGGCTTTCGTGGTACTCTTTCAGCGGCGCATCGTCGAGGGTCTTACCGCCGGAGCAGTCAAAGGGTGAGGGAAAGGTACAGGCCTCTCTGACGCAC
>APKF01000198.1 GCA_000353875.1 Candidatus Caldatribacterium californiense OP9-cSCG
CTTCTGGAACCCCCGAAAGCAGAAGGTCCTCCACGATTTCCCTCACCAGACGAACCTCAAGGGGGTTCCAGAACGAAAAAGACCCCGGAAACTGCCGCTCAAAGCGGTTCTCGCAGAGCGCAGTATCAAGGAAGACGAGGGGTCTTCCTGGGTCCACCGCCTCCCGGTGACGGACCCCCTCCCGCATCGTGATGCCAAGATCTTGCAGTGTTCTTCGGGCAACATCGAAAGCTGCTATAAGCCGTCCGCCATAGAACTTCTCGTTAGGAAAGGCCATGATGTCCTCGTGCATCCGGTACTGGACGTTCAGGAAAGCGGAACGCTGCGGGTAGGTTTCTATGAGCCGCTCAAAGAGCGTCCGTGAGAGAACCGGCTGTGCCTCAAGGCTGAGAATGGTGGGCGGGAGTTGCTTGTGGTCCCCGCTCATGACGAGCTTCTGCCCCTTCACCACAGCCACCAGAGCAGAGGGTTCCGTGGCCTGGGACCCTTCATCCACAACGACAACATCGAAGGATATGCCCTCGAGGAACTCACTCCCGGCACCGATGTTGGTGCTCACCACAACCTCTGCCTCTTGAAGAACCTCCTGGATAGCCATTCGCTCAAGACGTCTGGCTTCTTCCGCAAGCTGTGCCATTTTTTCGTTCAGCGCAATCCAAAAAGCCATGGAACGCATCTTTTCCTGTGGCACCCCGCGCTTCGACACACCCGAAGAAGCACAGGAACGGATTTCCTCATCGCTCATCCCCCGCCGCCACTGCGGTGAGGGCCGAAGGTACCGGTCCCGTTCCTTCTTTAGCGCCTGCACTTTCTCCCAGAGCTCCGCCACCCTGCGGTATGCGGGCCGGCTCTCCACCAGGGCGAACAGGGTGTGACTGAGGAGCGCCCGCTCCACCCTCGCCGGATGGCCAACCCGCACCACTCTGACCCCCCGCTCCACAAGCCCAAGGAGGAGATTGTCGCAGGCCGTGTTGGAGTCGGCCGTGGCCAGGACCTTCTTACCTCGTCGTACCTCCTGGAGGATGTACTCCAGGATGGTCCGGGTTTTCCCTGTCCCCGGAGGGCCATGGACGAGGAAGAGTAAGGGTTCCGCAAGGGCTTTCCGGACCGCCTCCTGCTGGGAGGGATTGAGGTCCCAGTCGGCAAAGGTCACCTCATTCAGTGGTGCAACTGAAACCCCGTCATCCTCTCCAAGGAGAACTCTTTTGAGCGGGTACACTTCCGGGGTTACCTCGGCAAAGCGGGTCAGGGCTTCCTCCATTCTCCGGAAAGCAACGTCGTTGACGTAGAGGTCAATCCGGAGATTCCGATGTCCAACCCACGGGGGAGGGAAATCCGGAAAAGCCACGGTGATGGAACGGGAGGTGATTTCCGTCACTGTCCCCTCGATGCCGCTCCGCAGAGGGTCCCTTCCGTGGCTCACGAGGACCACATCGCCAACCCGAATCTCGGTTTCCCCAAACTCCTTCTCCCGCCCGAAACGGACAAGGTGGAAGCCCCCAACCTCCCTCCCCACATATTTCCCCGAAAGACCAAGGAGCGCCCGCCCTTTCCGCTCCCGCTCCTCGGGAGAGAGGATACGGATTTCCTGCCGCATGACCGCAATTTGCGCTTCTCGCTCCCTTTTGAGAGCTTCTCGAAAGACGGCAAGATACGAGTGGCTATTCCTTCCGGTATGGTTCATACCGAGCCGGAGGCACTGCCCTCCCCACAAAGCCCGAAAGGACGAGAATGGTCACAAGGTAGGGGATGAGGAGGATAATCTGGGAAGGGAGGACGCCCAGAGCCTGCAGGCGCATCTGCAGGGCGTCGGCAAACCCAAAGAGGAGGCTACTCAAAAGACATCCCAGAGGAGTCCACTTCCCGAAAATCATCGCCGCAAGGCCGATGAATCCCCGACCGCTCGTCATTCCCCAGGCGAAGAAATTGAGATGCCCCAGGGAGAGGAACACACCCCCGAGACTTGCCACCAAAGACCCGGCCACAACCCCAAGGGTCTTGTAGCGGAAAACGTCAATCCCTGCGGTGTCTGCTGCTTGAGGATTTTCGCCCACCGCCCGCAGGCGCAACCCCCAGGGGGTGGAAAAGAGGAAAAAAGTGGAGGATGAAGACGAGGACTATGGCGAGGTACACCAGGAAGGTGTGCTCGTTGAGGACCGGCCCAAGATAGGGGAGACGGGCAAGAAGGTCACTGCGAAGAGGGGCGAATCCCGAAACGGCTTCCGAAGCCCCCGGACCCGACA
>APKF01000199.1 GCA_000353875.1 Candidatus Caldatribacterium californiense OP9-cSCG
AGCTTCCGGGTGGGGTTCCTAGGGAAGAGACCCTCATCGTCGACCAGCTCACCGGCCGTGTCGGTACTCCGAGCAACTTCAACCTCTGGGCGGGATGGCGCTGGCAGGACAGAGGCTTACAGCAACTCGTCTGTGAACCCCTCTGGACGGTGGACTACGCCACTGGAGAAATCATCCCGGGACTTGCTGCAGAAATGCCCATCTACAGCGAAGACTTCACGAAGATGACCATTAAACTCCGCCAAGGTGTCTCCTGGAGCGATGGAGTACCCTTCACTGCTGACGATGTGGTGTACACCATCGACCTCCATGTGAAGACTCCTGGGCTCCTCTACCACGGCCCCATGGCGGAATTCGTGGACAAGGTCTACAAGACTGATGACTCCACTGTGGTTGTGGAGCTCAAAAAGCCGAACTCCCGGTTTCACTCCCATTTCCTCGACCGCTGGGGATGCCTGCGCATCATGCCCAAGCACGTCTTTGAGAAGGTGGAAGATCCGGTCGCTTTTGAGTTCAACCCTCCCGTGGGATGCGGTCCGTACGTTCTAAAGGACTACGATCCTGCCGGGTTCTGGACGCTGTGGGAGCGGCGAGAGGACTGGGAGAGAACTCCTACAGGGATGCTCTATGGGGAACCCAAACCGAAGTACGTCCTCTTCCAAGCTTTTGAGACTGAAGAGGCAAAAATTCTTGCCCAGCTCCGGCATGAACTCGACATGGCGCAGTACGCTCCCGAGGGTCTTCGGGTGGTCCTTGAGAAGAGCAACACCGCCCGAGCCTGGCGGAAAGACTGGCCCTGGGTGGTGAACATCGACCCCTGCATCACCGGTATCATGTTCAACAACATGGTGGAGCCGTACAACATCAAGGATGTGCGGTGGGCACTGGTACTTGCCATCAACATGGTGGAGTACATGGCTACGGCCTTTGACTTCATGGCGCCAGTAAGCCCTATCCACCTCCCACCTGTTCCCGCCTATGTCGAGGCCTTCTTCAACCCCTTAGAGGAGTGGCTCAAGAACTTCGAGCTTGACCTCGGGAATGGCGAAAAGTTCAAGCCCTACGATCCGGAAATCCCTGCAAAACTTGCCCAGGCAGCCAAAGAGCGAGGGTACCCTGTTCCTGAGGACCCCAAGGCCATTCGGGAAATCTTCGGCATGGGCTGGTGGAAGTACGCCCCGGAGGTTGCCGAGAAGCTCCTCAAAAAGCACGGTTTCACGAAAGGCACCGATGGCAAGTGGTACCTCCCCAATGGTTCGCCCTGGAAGATTACTATTGTCACCGATACGAATCCTGCGCATCATCACTACCGCAATGCCATGGCTGCTGCTGAGCAGTGGAGGAAATTCGGGATTGACGCTACGGTCAACGCCACCGAGGCCTTCAACAGCCTGCACCTTATGGGCGAGTTCGAGGTCGGTACCATGTGGCCGGCAGCGGAGCCCTGGGGTGTAGGTGTGGACCTCTCGAGGACCTTTGACGTCTGGCACTCAAGCCTTCTGACCCCCATTGGCCAGGCGGTGACCCTTGGTCCCGGTGGAGCCGCCCGGTGGTCTGATCCTCGACTGGATGAGCTTCTGAAGAAGATGGAAACCACAAACCCCTTCACCGAGGTTGAGGCTACTCGACTTCTGGGTCTTGAGGCCCTCAAGATTGTCGTGGAAGAGATGCCCACCATTCCCACCTACGGATACTGCGGTGCGGTGGCCTGGGATGAGTACTACTGGACGAACTACCCTGGAGCCGAGAACCCCTATAGTCAGCCATACCAGCACTGGCCGAACTTCAAGTACATGCTGCCGTTCTTGAAGAGGGCGAAGGAGTGAGTCTGTAACGTCTTAGGGTCCCCCGGGGATCCCCGGGGGACCCTGGGGAGGTCAGGTATGCGATTCGTCCGGGATTACCTTGTTCCAAGGCTTGTGCAGTATGTGCTTGTTGTGTTTTGCGGCATTACTGCAGTGTTCTTCATTCCTCGTCTCACGGGCCAGGACCCGGTTCTTGAAATCATCGCCCAGATTCAGGCCCAGGGGGCTTCGCTGGATCCGTTGGCAGTGCGAAACCTCATGGAAACTCTGAAGGAGCTCTATGGCCTGAAGGGGAGCCTTTTTGAGCAGTACCTCACCATGTGGCGGCGGGTGTTCACCTTTGACTTTGGCCCCTCCTTCTTCCAGTTCCCCACGCCAGTAGCCCAGCTTCTTCGCGTTTACCTCCCCTGGACCATAGGTCTTTTCGCCACCTCAACCGTTCTCTCCTGGGTGCTTGGCAATATCATTGGAGGGATCGCCGGGTATTTTTCGGGGAAATCCTGGTCGAAAATCCTCGATGCTGTTATCATGGTCATTCGCCCTATCCCTCACTACATATTCGGCGTGGTGCTCCTCATTCTTTTCGCCTACGTGTGGCCCCTTTTCCCGGCTCGGGGCCTGAGCATTGGGCGAGGAATGGCCCTGAACCTTGAGCTTGTTCTTGCGATTCTCCGGGGATCCTTTCTTCCTGCCCTCACCCTCGTGATTCTCGGTGGGGTGGTCTGGTTCCAGCAGATGAAGCTCCTTGTACAGAACGTGAAGCGGGAGGATTTCGTGGAATACGCCCGGGTGGGTGGGGTCAAAGAGCGGCGTGTTGTTTTCCGCTACGTCCTCAAAAACGCCATGCTCCCCCAGGTGACGCAATTGGCCCTGGCCCTGGGGCAGGTCTTTAGTGGCGTCTTAATTGTGGAGATGGTCTTCTCGTATCCGGGGATGGGACTACTCCTTTACCGGGGAGTTACCCGGGGGGACTATAACCTCGTCATGGGCATCACCGTGCTTTCCATCCTCACCATCGCCACAGCTGTGCTCCTTTTAGACCTCCTCTATCCCCTTCTTGATCCCCGAATCCGGCACCGATAGGTGAGACCATGGAGGCCCTGCGAGAACTTTTCAGAGACTATCGTTTCGCCGTAGGTTTTGTCATTTTCCTCTTTCTGGTGGTCCTGGCTTTTCTCTCCTTTGCCTCCCCCTACGACCCGATCCGCCAGCTCCAGGTTCCCCGGGACAGACCCCCTTCCCGAGCCCATATCCTCGGGACCAATTCTAAAGGGCAGGACGTTTTCTGGGAGGCTACTTTCTCCATCCGGAATTCCCTCATCATTGCCCTTATTGCCGGGCTCGTTTCCCGGATTGTAGCGATTCTTGTGGGGTTTGTTGCTGGATACCGGGGAGGGACTTTAGATCGGATTCTCATGGGGCTTGCCGATGGGCTTTTGGTTATTCCGCTCTTTCTCATTCTTGTCATGGTGGCGATGCTCCTTCGGGGGAGCATGACCCTGGTGAATACGGGGCTTTTGCTTGCCTTCTTTGGATGGGCCTGGGATGCCCGCACCATAAGGTCCCAGATTCTGAGCCTGCGGGAACGAGAGTTCACCAAAACTTCGGTGCTCTCTGGGAATGGGACGATGAGTTTGGTCATCCGGGAGTACCTTCCCTTCACTACTCCCCTCATCTTCTCCACGCTCATCAACAACATCGCCTGGGCCATTGGCATGGAGATTGTCCTTGCTATTCTTGGTCTTGTGCGTCTTGAAATCCCCACCCTCGGGACCACACTCCAGTGGGCCATCACGTATCAAGCGATGCTCCTCGGGCACTGGTGGTGGATTTCCACTCCTGTGGTGCTCACGATTCTCCTCCTTGTGGCCTTGTACTGGCTTTCTGTGAGCGTCAGCGAGTACCTTGATCCTCGAATGCGAATTCAGCGGATTGGAGCGCGATCCTGATGCTTCCGGTGATCAGAGCCGAAGAACTCCAGGCATTTTACGTCCTCGAGACCCCGCGGGGGAAGAAGGTTGTGAGAGCAGTAAATGGGGTGAGTCTCATTATCCCCGAAAATACCGTATACGGCCTGGCCGGAGAGAGTGGTTGCGGGAAGACGACGCTCCTCAAGGTCCTTCTGGGAAACCTTGAGCCGCCCCTGCGGCACTTTGGAGGGCGGGTGCTGTACCGGGTCGATGGGGAATACCTCGATGCCCTCGCCCTTCCTGAAGGGAAACGGCAGAAACTCCGCTGGACCTACATCTCCTATATCCCCCAGGGGTCCATGAGCGTTTTCAATCCCGTGGCCAAACTCCGGACGACCTTTATGGATTTCCTGGAAAACCATGTTTCGGGAAAAGTGCGCCAGGAACTTCTGCGCCATGCCGAAGAACACCTCGAACGTTTGGGACTTTCCTCAAAAATCCTCGAGGCGTATCCTCACCAGCTTTCAGGAGGCATGCGCCAGCGAGTGGCCATCGCCCTGGCGACACTCCTGAACCCCCGGGTTATCCTTGCTGATGAGCCCACCACGGCTTTAGACGTTGTGGCCCAGCGGGCTGTGCTGCAACTTCTTTCCGACATCCAGCGAAAGCTCCGCAACACCATTGTCCTTGTGACCCACGACATGGGAATTCACGCTGCCGTGACCACCCGGATGGCCATCATGTATGCGGGAAGAATTGTGGAGGAGGGTTGGACCCAGGATATTTTCACCACTCCCCTGCATCCGTACACCCAGTATCTTATCCGTTCCCTTCCCCGTATTGGGGATAAGCGCTTGCGGGAGAGTGCTCCGGGAAGCCCTCCCTCCCTTGCACAGCTTCCCCCGGGGTGCCCTTTTCACCCTCGCTGTCCCTTTGCCTTTGAACGCTGTCGTGAGGAGGTTCCTGAACTCGAGGAGATTGGAGAGCAGAAGGTGGCCTGTTTCCTGAGGAGGGCAAGCCATGTCGTTACTTCTTGAGGTGCAGAACCTCACCAAGGTTTTTGCCTTAGGGAGTATTTTCTCCCGCCTTCGCCTCACGGCAGTGGACCGGGTTTCCTTCACCATTGAGGAAGGGGAAATCTTCACCCTTGCTGGGGAGAGCGGCTGTGGTAAAACCACCACTGCCCGGATGATCCTGGGTTTTGAGCCACCCACAGGGGGAACCATCCGTTACCGGGGGAAAGCCCTTGAGGAGTTTACGGACCGCAAGTCCTGGTTCCGGGAGGTCCAGGCAGTATTCCAGAATCCCTTCGAGACCTTCAACCCTCTGCGGAAGGTGGAGAGCTACTTCTTCGAGACGGTCTTTAATTTCAAACTCGCCACCCAGAAAGATAAAGCCGAGAGGCTCATTGAGGAAAAGCTCCAGGCAGTGGGGCTCTCCCTTGAGGAAATTGGGGGGAAATACCCCAGCGAGTTCTCCGGAGGACAGCTCCAGCGGGCTTCCATCGCCCGGGCCCTCCTGACAAATCCGTCCCTTCTTGTTGCCGATGAGCCGGTTTCTATGGTCGATGCGTCGCTACGCATGTCCATCGTAAACCTCTTCCGCAAGCTCTGCGACGAGCTTGCGGTGAGCGTCCTTTATATCACCCACGATTTAGCCACGGCGTACTACGTGAGCGACCGCATTGCCGTGATGTTCCGGGGCAACATCGTGGAAATGGGGAAGGTGGAAGAGGTCCTCGGAACTCCCAGGCACCCCTACACGAGGCTCCTTCTTGAGTCCATCCCGGAACCGGATCCAGCAAAGCGGCTTGAAGAACGTATGGTTTTTCTCGAGGAACGGGAGGAATACCTCAGGGCAGGGTGTAAGTTCGCTGGAAGATGCCCCGAGGCCTGGGAACTCTGTAGCCGGGAAGTGCCGCAGGAGGTCGAGGTCGACGGGGTTCTTGTGCGGTGCCACAAATGGGCAAAATGAAGGAAGGAGGAGAGGTTGATGCAAGAGGGTATGGCGCTGGTGAATGAGCTCCTTTCCCGTATGACCCTTGAGGAGAAGGTGGCCCAGCTCTGTGCGGTGCATGCGAGTAGACTCCTTGAGGGGAGAAAGTTTTCCGAGGAGAAGGCGAGGACCGTTCTTGCTCATGGTATCGGTCAGATTACCCGCCTTCTGGGGACTCCGGATCTTGAGCCGGAGGAAGCCGTAGAACTTGGGAACGCCATCCAGCGTTTCCTAAAAGAAAAGACGCGGCTTGGCATCCCGGCGATGATTCACGAGGAGTGCCTCAGCGGACTCCTGTGTAAAGGGGCAACCGTTTTCCCCCAGGCCATTGGTCTTGCCAGCACCTTCAACCCCGAGCTCGTGCAGAAAGTCACCACTACCATCCGGAAGACCATGCGGGCCCTTGGCGTACACCAGGGTCTGGCTCCGGTCCTTGACATTCCCCGAGATCCTCGCTGGGGGAGGACTGAAGAGACCTTCGGGGAGGACCCCTATCTCGTTTCCCGGATGGCCTCCGCCTACATTCGAGGCCTTCAGGGAGAGGACCTGCGAGAGGGCATCGTCGCCACGGCGAAGCACTTCACGGCCTATGGTATCTCTGAAGGGGGACGGAACCTCGCTCCGGCAAAGGTTGGAGAGAGGGAACTGCGGGAGGTCTTCCTCTTCCCCTTTGAGGTGGCCGTCCGGGAGGCAAGAGTGCGCTCGCTGATGAACGCCTACCACGAGATCGATGGTGTTCCCTGTGCGGCGTCGTCATTCCTCCTCACGAAGGTCCTGCGGGAAGAGTGGGGCTTTGAGGGGATTGTGGTCTCGGATTACGAGGCGGTCCGGATGCTTGCGACCTTCCACCACGTGGCAGAGGACGAAAAAGACGCCGCGGTTCTGGCTCTCCGGGCAGGAATTGATATCGAGCTTCCTGACGCTGATTGTTTCCCCCACCTTGTTACCGCGGTGCGGGAGGGGTGCATTAGTGAGGAGGTTCTCAACGAGGCCGTTCGGAGAGTGCTCTCGGTGAAGTATGAGCTTGGGCTTCTTGAGGGTCTGCCTTTTGCCGATCCGGGGAATGTGGTACTCCTTGACCCCCCGGAGCACAGAGCGCTATCAAGGGAAGTTGCCCGGGCAGCACTTGTTCTTCTCAAAAACGATGGGGTTCTCCCTCTCAAGAAAGACCTCAGGGCCCTTGCCGTCATCGGCCCCAATGCCCATGACCCCATCAACCTCCACGGGGACTACAGCTTCACCACCCATGTTCCCAGCGTCCTCGCCTGGAAGGGGAGGGAAGCCCGCTGGGAGGTGGCCGTTCCCACTGTGACGGTCCTTGAGGGAATAAAGGCGAAGGTCTCTCCGGAAACCCAGGTCCTCTACGCCCGGGGGTGCGGCCTGACCGAGTCTTCGGAAGAAGACCTTCGGGAGGCCCTGGAGGTTGCCCAGAAAGCCGAGGTTATTGTCGCCGTTTTAGGTGAACGGAGCGGGCTCTTCCGCCAGTCCCTTTCCGGAGAAGGAAGTGACCGTGTAGACCTTGCGCTCCCGGAAGCGCAGCGGAACCTCCTCAAGGCCCTGCGTGAACTCGGGAAACCCATTGTCCTCGTCCTGGTGAACGGCAGGCCTCTCGAGCTTCTCTGGGAATACGAGCATATCCCGGCCATCCTTGAAGCCTGGTATCCTGGGGAGGAAGGAGGCAATGCCATTGCCGATGTCCTCTTTGGGGATTACAATCCTTCAGGGAGACTTCCCATCTCCTTCCCGAAGGCTTCAGGACAAGTCCCCGTGTACTACAACCGCAAGCCCACCTCCTTCAGTGAGTACGTCACGGTGGATGCGGAACCCCTTTTCCCCTTCGGGCATGGCCTGAGTTATACGACCTTTGCGTACCGGGACCTCAGAATCGCCCCCGAGAAGGTCAGGGGGCTTGAACCGGTGACGGTGCAGTGCACGGTGGAGAATACGGGGACCTGTGAGGGTGAGGAAGTGGTGCAGCTCTATCTCAGGGACAAAGTGGCTTCCTGTGTGCGGCCGCGGCAGGAACTCAAAGGCTTTGTGAAAATCCGCCTTGTTCCTGGCGAACGGAAAACGGTGACCTTCACCCTCTTTCCGGAACAGCTTGCCTTTTATGATGCCCACATGCGCTTTGTGGTGGAGCCCGGGACTTTCGAGGTCATGGTCGGCGCATCGTCCCGGGATATCCGACTTTCGGGGACTTTCGAGGTCCTCGAAGAGCGGGTCATTCCAAAGTACCGCCATTTTGCCAGTGAAGTCACCGTGGGGTGAGGGCTTTCCCATGCGGTTTCTGGGTGTTCACCACGTGGCGCTTGTGACAAAAAACATAGAGGAGAGCCTGCGGTTTTACCGGGATCTCCTCGGATGCTCACTCCTTGAGCGATTCTTCGACGAGGGCGAGAGGGCTGACATCGCCTTTCTCTCTCTGGGGAATACGCTCCTTGAGCTTCTTGCTCCGGAGAACCCGGAAGGGTTAACTAACCCTTCCGGGTTCCACCTTGCTCTCTGGGTGGATGACGTCGCATCGGTCTTCGAGTTTTTGAAAACCCAGGGTGTGCCCGTGCTCCTTCCTCCCACTGAAAGCCACGGCTTCCACTACGCCTATTTTTCTGGTCCCATGGGGGAAGTGGTGGAGATTGCGAAGCGGCAGTAGGCAAGGGCCACGTTTGAGGTGGCCCTGTGCCGGAATCCCTCTTTCCGGGAAGCCCCTCACGATGAGAAAATCTGGTGCGCTGAGGGCGGAGGGGCTTTGCCTTCCTTTCCGTACACGGTACAATGGAGGAGAATCCGCTGTTTCGAAGGGGGGTTTTCGGGGATGAAGCGAGTTTTCCTGTGGGCAGTCATTGTGCTTTTGGTGTTCTCGTCCTGGGCCTTCGCGACACCGAAAAAAATCGGGCTCATTCTCGCCACGGGGGGTCTTGGGGATAAGTCGTTCAACGACATTTCCTACGCCGGGGCGCTCAGGGCCAGTGAAGAACTCGGGGTGGAACTCGATTACGTGGAGCCCAAGGCCATTGCCGAGTACGAAGGCTACCAGCGGGACTTTGCCTCTTCGGGAGAGTACGAGATCATCGTCTGTATCGGTTTTGACCAGGCAGATGCCTTAAACAAAATCGCCCAGGAGTTCCCGGAACAGAAGTTCGCCATCGTGGATATGGTGGTGAACCAGCCCAACGTGGCCTCGCTCCTTTTCAAAGCCAATGAAGGAGGGTTCCTTCTGGGTATCGCTGCGGCGTACATGACGAAAACTGGGAAAATCGGCATTGTGGGCGGCATGGACATCCCCCTCATCCGCGATTTCTTTTTGGGGTTTGAGGAGGGGGTGAAGTGGGCGAATACGGGAGCGGTGGTCCTCCCCACGGTGTACGTCGGCGGGTGGGCTGATCCGACCAAGGGGAAAGAGCTTGCCCTTTCCCTCATCGACCAGGGGTGCGACGTCATCTGGGCGGCAGCAGGAAAAAGCGGTCTTGGGGCTTTAGAGGCGGCGAAAGAGCGTGGGGTGTACGCTATGGGCGTGGACGCCTGCCAGTGTTACCTGGGCGGGCACATTTTTGCCAGCCTCACGAAGCGTGTGGACGTCGCAGTGTACGAGACGATCAAGGCGGCCTTTGCGGGGACCTTCCAGGGAGGTGTTTTCGAGAAGGGGGTTGCGGAAGGGTGGATTGGCAACTGCCGCTTCCCCGAAGAGGAACCACTCTGGGAGGAACGGTTTGGCTTCAAGCACGCGGTGGAGCTTCCCAGAGAGGCGATTGAGAAAATGCTTGAAGCCCGGGAGAAGATAGCGAAGGGAGAACTCCGGGTTCCCCGACCGCCGGAATTCGGTGGATGAGGTATGGTGGTACTCTCGGTCCGGGGCCTCACCAAGCGCTTTGGTGAGGTTGTGGCCAACGATCACATTGACCTCGACGTCGAAGAGGGGGAAATCCACGGGCTTTTGGGAGAGAACGGGGCGGGAAAGTCTGTTCTTTCAAGCTGCATTTACGGGCTGTACCGCCCCGATGAAGGGCGCATCTTCCTCCGGGGACGTGAAGTCCACATTGCAAGTCCTTTCGATGCCATTCGCCTTGGCATCGGCATGGTCCACCAGCACCTGACGCTTGTCCCGCACCTTCGGGTTTGGGAGAACATCGTCCTGGGGCGGGAACCCCGCCGGGGTCTCCGGGTAGACCGGGTTCGGGCCTTCGCCGAGGTTGAGCGGTTGCTTGAAGAGACGGGCTTTCGTCTGGACCTTGCGAGGAACGCCGGGGAGTTGCCGATTGGGGTGCAGCAGCGGGTGGAAATCCTCAAGGTGCTTTTCCGGGGGGCTGAGATCCTCATTCTCGATGAGCCCACGGCGGTTTTGACTCCCCAGGAAGTTGACCAGCTCATCGAAACCCTCCATCGCCTGAAGGCCCAGGGGAAAACGATTATTTTCATCTCCCACAAGCTCCGGGAAATCTTCGCCCTCTGCGACCGGGTGACGGTCCTGCGCCGGGGGAAGAAAGTGGGCACGCTTCCGGTTTCTTCGGCCACTCCCCAGATGCTTGCGGAGATGATGGTGGGACGGAAGGTCTTTTTTGAGTTTCCACGGGAGCGCCTTGCGAAGGAAGAGGTGCTTTTCGAGCTTTCCCATGTGTTCACCGATCTCCCTGGAGTGCCCCTTCAGGACGTTTCCCTCAAGGTCCACGCAGGAGAAATCCTCGGGATTGCCGGAGTTGAGGGGAACGGTCAGTCAGAACTCGCCGAGGTGGTGGTGGGTTTGCGAAAGCCCAAAAAGGGAAAGGTGATTTTCCGGGGGAAGGACATCACGGCGATTCCTCCAAAGGGACGAATCCTCCAGGGAATGGCCCACATTCCTGAGGACCGCCACCGCCGGGGGGTTATTCTAGACTTTTCTGTAAAGGAGAACCTGCTCCTTGGGTTTGAAACGGAGCCTCCTTTCCGGAAAGGGCGGATGACCCTGGATTTTGCCCGTATTCGGGATTTTGCCCGCCAGAAGATTCAAGAGTTCGGCATCGTTACCCCGGGTGAGGACACGCCGCTGCGTTTTTTGAGCGGTGGCAACCAGCAGAAGGTTGTGGTTGCCCGGGAGCTGGCTTTCCACCCCCTTTTCGTCCTGGCCTGTCAGCCCACCCGGGGGCTGGATGTCGCTGCCACCGAGTACCTCCGCCACATCCTCCTTGGGGTAAAGCGCGAGGGCAAGGGGGTATTGCTCATTTCCGCTGACCTTGACGAAGTGCGGGCGCTAAGCGACAGGGTCCTTGTGATGTACGAGGGGCGTATCGCTGGTGAACTCTCTCCAGAAAGCGACGAGTATCAGTTTGGGCTCCTCATGGGAGGGAAGGTGCTCCATGAGGCTTAGATTGACCGTCCCTGTGGAACTTTTCGCTATTGGTCTTGCCTTCCTTCTGGGGATGCTGGTGCTTTTCCTCACCGGATACCCTCCGTTTTCGGCACTCTGGGCCCTTTTTCGGGGAGCTTTCGGAACACGAAACGCCATCGGACAGACTCTCACCCAGGCCACGCCCATTCTCTTCACCTCTTTGGCCTTTCTTTTGGCCTTCCGTTCGGGGATTTTCAACATTGGCATTGAAGGACAGTTCCTCATTGGGGCTTTCACTGCCGCCCTCTTTTTTAGCCTTGCTCCCTTTCTCTGGCAGGTTGTGACTTCTCTCAAGCCCTCAAACGAAATCTTCTCCCGCCCGGTCCGCTACATCCCAAGCCATCTCGACCTCAGCGCCTATGTGAAGATTTTCTCCCGCCATCCTTTCGCCCGGCAAATTCTCAACAGCGTCCTCATTGCCTGTGCGGGAACCTTTTTGTGTCTTTTCGCCTCCTCCTTGACTTCTTACGCTCTTGCACGACTCCGCCTTCGAGGAGGCAGGGGGTTCTTGCTCTTCCTCCTCTTCCTTTCCCTCTTCCCACCGGTGGTTCTCATCGTCCCCCTGTATGAGATGGTGAGCACCTTTGGCC
>APKF01000200.1 GCA_000353875.1 Candidatus Caldatribacterium californiense OP9-cSCG
TAAAATAGAATAAGAAAAGCAAGGGAATCCCTACCATATTGAGGTGTTGTCTGTGAACGCTTCTTGGGAGAAAGGATATCCATTTCAGGTACACCAGCGAGAGAGTGCGGTCGAGTTTGTTATCAAAAACTTCAAAGACCTATTGGCAACAAAACAGCTGAAACCCGGCGACCGCCTCCCTGGCGAACACAGTCTTGCCCAGATGATGGGTGTGAGTCGCGGTTCCATAAGGGAAGCGATGAAGATTTTAAAGGCTTTTGGGGTTATTGACGTTAAACAGGGTAACGGTACCTATATCGCGAAACCCTCGGCAAAATCGTGGTTTGAGCCTCTCCTCTTTGAGCTCATTTGCACAGAGGCCAGTGCCCGGGAATTCATGGAGCTTCGGGAAACTGTAGAAACGGGCGTCGTGAAACTGGTCATCAGGAATGCCTCTGAAAAAGACCTGGAGGAGCTCGTCCTCGTCCATAACAAACTCGAAGAAGCAGTACGTAGCAAGGCGACCGATCCCGCTGAGCTGGCTGCTCTGGATATAGAGTTCCATCTTGCCCTTGGAAAAGCCACAAAAAACGCACTTTTGGAGAGGATTTATCGTTTCATTCTTGACTTTTTCACCCCCACCATTGAAAAGACCTACGAAAGAGAGAAAACCGGACAAAATGCCCTGCGCCTCCACCGCAACATCCTCGCCAGCGTCCTCGAGAGAAACTGGGAGAAGGCCCTTGCGGCACTACGGGAATCCATTGAAGAGTGGAAAAGACTCTTCGTCGAGGAGTGAACAGGGTGGTGGAAAAGGAGATCCTCCATTATGGTGCTCGGGAAATGGCCCAAAAAGCCAGTAAATTCTCCCTTGGCTCCCTGGGATTTTCCTTCCGGAGAGGGGAAATCCTCTACCTTTCTTACCAAGGCATTGAGCTTGTTCGCAGAATCTACTTCGCTGTGCGAGGGCCAAACTGGGAAACTGTTCCCAACTTCATCACGAGCGTCAACATAACCCAGGATGCTCAAGAAGAGTCTCTACAAATCGACTTCTCTGCTCAAAGTGTCGAGGGGGACATCGATTTCGCGTGGCGTGGTCGAGTGCTGGTTGAGGACGGGGAAAAGCTGATCTTCAGTGTCTTGGGTGAGGCCAAACGGGATTTCCTGAAAAACCGCATAGGCATCTGTGTGCTTCTGCCCCTAACGCTTGCAGGCAAGAGAGTACGATGCCAGAAACATGAGCAGTTTGGGGGTTATCTCGAAGAAGGGAAACTCCCTGAGGAGATTTCGCCCCATCAGCCTTTTATGGATTTTTCCTCTTTCTCTGTGGAGGCAAGCCCCAGCACCTGGCTTGAAATGACTTTTACGGGAGACATCTTCGAAATGGAGGACCAGAGAAACTGGGGAGACGCGTCTTTCAAGATTTACTCCACCCCCCTTCGCTACCCTTTCCCCGTTTTGATGAAGCAAGGTGACACTCTCTTCCAGGAGGTCTGCATCGCTTTAAGGATTCTTGATCGTTCAACCCACTGTGTTGAGGACCTATGTCCTGGAGAACACACGTGCAGAATCTCCCTCTCCCCTACACCTGTTGCCCGTATACCTTCAATAGGCCTTGGAATGAACGACCTCTCAGAAACAGTCAACGATGAACTCTGGGAAGCAATTGAGGTACTTCGACCTTCCCACCTGCGAATAGAGCTCGATGCGGCGGAAAACCGTTGCTCTGTCAGTATGGAGAAAATTGAGAAAGCCGTAAAGGTCCGGAAGAGAAAGGAAATTCCTCTATGGGTTCTCCTGAGCGTTTCCCTGCCTTCAGAACTTCCCGAGCTTTTTGACTGTGTTCCCGAGGAGGGGGTATCACGAATCCTGCTTGCCCTCAATGAATCTCCCTGGTGTGCATCTTTTGAACTGGTCAGGAAAGCAAAGCAAGAAATGGAAAGACGAGGCAGATCCTGCCTTCTGGGTGGGGGGACGCAAGGCTGGTTTGCTGAGTTCCACCGGAATCCTCCTCCGTTTGAAGAACTTGACTTTGTCTTTTTCGCCTTCTGTCCCCAGGTCCACGCCACGGATAACGAGACCGTGATAGAAAACCTGGTAACCCTTGAGGTTCTCTCCAAACAGGCCAGAAAAATCAGCAATCTCCCTGTGGCAATAAGCCCTATAACCTTCAGGATGCGCTTTAATCCCAACGCTTATAGAAGAGAAGAAAGAACTCCAAAACTCCCACCAGATCCGCGTCAATGGGGCCTGTTTGGGGCGTTATGGACCGCTGGTGCCCTGAAGTATGCTGCTTTTTCAGAGTCCTTGACCTTTTATGAGTTCCTGGGCCCTCACGGCATTATCATTCCCGAGGACGTTCGCAAAAACCTCACGCAGAAAACAGGCTTAGAATTTCGCTTCTTGCCTCTTGCCCATGTCCTCAAGGAGTTCACCCCAAAAGAGGGCGTTACCGTACTGGAAACCAGGAGCACGAATCCCCTTGCTGTCGATGCACTGGCCATCCAAGACCAGGAAGGGCTATTCGTATACGTCTGGAATTACTCACCTCAGAGCCAGAGGGTACTCGTCGAAGGAGTACCCCGAGAACCCTGTGCCGGGAGTATCCTCAGCGCAGAGACCATGCCCCGCATCGTTTCGTCACTTCGTGAAACATTAGATGCATGGTCTGATTTCGCATGGAGGGGTGGTGTTCTTGAACTCTCCATCCCTCCCCTCTCGCTTGCACGCCTGTGGTGGAAGGATTTGTTGCCGGTTGAAAAACATTTACAAGTCTGAACAAATTTTTTATAATTGAGATGGCGGGTAACCCAATTCAAAGGAGGGAGAGAAAATGCGTAGAAGCCCGCTATTCTGGTGGTTGGTGTTTGCCGGGGGTATCCTTCTCAGCTTCTCCGTTGCTCTTGCCCAGGAAAAGCTCATATTTGGGTATTCAGCACCCGGACTCGGTGACGAAGGACAGTGGAACATTCAGAAAGGGTTTGTTGACAAGTGTAAAGAGCTTGGTATTGAAGTCATCGTCACCGATGCGCAGCAGAGCGCAGAGAAACAGAATAACGACATTGAAACCCTGATTGCCCGCGGTGTTCATGCTATCTGCGCTGTACCTCATGATAGTGCCGCCATTAGCATTGCTGTGCAAAAGTGCAACGAAGCGGGCATACCTTTCTTCACCATCGACCGTGGGGTCACAGCGGGCAACGTTGTCCTCACCGTCAAAGCAGACAACGTGAAAGCAGGGGCCATTGCGGGAGAGGTCATGTTGAGGCTTTTACAGGGGAAGTACAACGGAGTAGCCAAAGGAAAGGTTCTTGAGATCAGAGGACAACCAGGGCAGGATGTTGCAGAGCAGAGAGCACAGGGATTCCACCAGGTGCTGGAGAAATATCCGGATATCCAGATTATCTCGCTCCCTGGATACTGGAACACCGAAGAAGGGTTCAAGATTACCGTTGATACTCTGACGGCAAATCCTGATCTTGATGGTATTTACTACCACGCTGATTTGTATATCCCTGGTATTGTTGAGGGCGTCAAGGCGGTGAAGGGCGAGTTTGCCAAAGTCGGTGAACCAGGACATATCTTCATCCTGGGTATTGACGGGAACCCTGCCGGACTGGACCAGGTGGAAGCAAAGCTTGCCGACGGAGTCGTTGTGCAACCCCTGCGTGACTACGGGGCCCTTATCGTTCCCATCATCGTCGACTACCTGAAACGAGGAGAAGAAGCCCTTCCCAAACCTGGCACTGTCCTCGTAGAAGAGGGAGCTTCCTGGTCTCCGGCGATGGTGGTCCAGACTGCAGCGGGCCTTGAGATCTGGACCAACGTGTTCTACGTGGATTACCTTGGCGCTGGTGACCCGAACCTTTGGGGGAATAAACCTCGTGAGTAACCTCAAGGGGCCGGAGGCGTTTTGCCTCCGGCCCCAGCGTTTTCAAAATGAGGAAAAGAGAATTCCTTAAATTTCTCCTCGACAATTCAGTATGGATTATCATCGTCGTTTTCTTCACCCTGAACGCCTTTCTCACACCAAAGTTCTTTACTCTCCTGAACTTCCGGAATATTTTGATTCACTCTTCTATCCTGGGCATAGTGGTGATTGGGGAATCCCTTTGCCTTCTTTCTGGACACTTCGACCTTTCGGTCGAGTCAACGCTTGCTCTTTCTGCGGTTTTGGGGTCTATGGCGGTGAAAAATGGCCTCTCTATTCCTCTTGCCATCGGCATTATGCTTATGAGCGGGATGCTTGTTGGTTTTGCCAATGGAACCCTTATCAGAAAACTTGGACTCAACGCTTTTGTAGCCACCCTGATCACCTACATCGGCATCAGGGGCACAGCCCTTGGTATCGTAGAGGGAAAAACTATCTGGAACCTCCCTGCTGCCTTTTGTTTCTTCGGAGCAGGAAACATAGGAATTCTCCCTGTACAAATTGTGCTTCTTGCCGTCCTCTACTTGCTTTTCCACGCCGTCCTCATCTACACGAAATTCGGAAGACACGTCTATCTTGTAGGTGATAATCAGCTGGCAGCTCGTATCAGCGGAATCAACGTCGACCGGGTGGTCATAACCGTCTTCATGTTGAGCGGGCTGCTTTCAGCCTTTGCTGGACTGGTGATGGCTGGACGCCTCAACTCTGCTTCTCCTCTTTTCGGTACCGGCATGGTTTTTGAAGCCATGTCGGCGGCAATCATCGGAGGCATCAGCCTCCGAGGTGGTATAGGAAGCCTCTTCATGGCCCTGGGAGGCGTGGTGCTTTTGAGTTCCATTAGCAATGTACTCAACCTCCACGCCGTTTCACCGTACTGGATCCAGACCATCAGGGCGCTGATGATCCTCTTTGCAGTCACGCTTGACTCCCTAAAGAGGAGACTGGTGCGCTATGAAGAGTGATGGGATACTCTTGAAAATGGAAGGGATATGCAAGTCTTTCGGCGAAGTTCGGGCTCTGGAAAACGTCCATTTCACCCTCTCCCACCACGAAATCGTGGGGCTTGTGGGAGGGAACGGGGCAGGGAAATCGACGCTTATCAAAATTCTGGCAGGGGTTTTCCCTCCGGACAGAGGGAGAATCTACCTCGAGGGGAGAGAAGTTCACTTTAAAAGCCCCAGAGATGCCTACGAGCAGGGCATCTACACCGTCCACCAGAAAATGGAGGAAATCCTTGCCCCACACCACGATGTTGCGGCCAACATCTTCATGGGTGAGGAGATAACAAAACCCCTCTTTGGAGGGCTTTTGAGGGTTCTGGCCAGGAGAGAAATGGAAAAAGAGGCGGAGAGTGTCCTCTCTCGGGTGGGTATCACCATCGACTCAGTACGAAGACCGATTGTGAGCTACTCAGGAGGACAACGGCAAGCCGTGGCTCTGGCCAAAGCCCTCCGCAAAAAGCCGAAAATCCTGGTCCTGGATGAACCTACTGCTGCCTTAGGAGTGAAGGAAAAGTTCCAGGTTCTCCACCTTATCAAGCGCCTCGGCAAGGAAGAAGGCATTCCCATCATCATCGTCAGTCACAATCTTGAAGAGGTCTTCGAGATTGTTGATCGTATCGTTGTTCTCAGGAACGGGCAGATAGTCGGGGAATGCTCTCCATCACTGGTCACCAAAGAACAGGTGGTCCAGATGATTGTGGGTGGAGAGTAGGGAACCCCGGGGCTTTTGAAAGCCGAAACTCTGTGTACCGTCTTGCAAGGACCATGGAAGATGGTATAATTGAAAAAACTTGAGAAATCCCTTGTTCCTTCCGTGGTGCCCTTTTCGGGAGAATAGGGAAGTCCGGTGAAAGTCCGGCGCGGACCCGCCGCTGTAATGGGGAGGAAGGAGAGTATAGCCACTGGCGAAAGCTGGGAAGGGTCTCCTTCCGAGGAACCTGAGCCAGAAGACCTGCCACGGAAGCGCCAGGGAGGGTGATGGCAAAGCCCTCAGGCATTGCCTGAGGGCTTTTTCATTTCAGGAAAGGAGGATGCCGATGGAACGGAAAGCTCTGAGCACTTCTTTCCCCCTTCGTCTGAGTCTTGTGGCTACCCTTGTAGCCCTGTGCGTTGTGGGGTCGTTCGTTAAAATCCCAAGCCCCACTGGAACCGTAGCTTTAGACTCCCTTCCGGGGTTCTTTGGCGCGCTGCTTTTGGGATATCCCGAGGGAGCGCTCATCGCCTTCTTGGGGCACATTCTGACTTCCCTGAACGTCGGATTCCCCCTGGGGGCTTTTGTGCATCTTTTGATCGCCCTGGAGATGGCAGGCATTGCTCTGGCCTTTCGTTTCGCCTTCCTGCGGTGGAAGTACCCTGGGGCCGTCCTTATGGGCACCATCCTCAACGGCATCTTTGCCCCGCTGAGCGTCGTCCCCCTTTTCGGATGGGGATTTTTCTTCGGTATCCTGCTCTCCCTCCTTGTGGGATCCTTCGTCAACGTCTTCCTTGCCGCTCTTCTTCACCGAGCGTTGGCACGGCGATGAAGCGGGATTGCCTTGTGGTCGACACCGGCAAAGAGGAACTCCTCGTAGCCTGTGACGCCCTTGGCGGGATAGGACCAAAACCGGGGGACAGCCTCTCTGTCCCCCTTGAGATATCCGCTCAGTTCACCGCCCGGGTTGCTCTGGCAGAAATCCTTGCAGCGGGAGGAGAACCTCTGGCGCTTTCTGTGACCCTGAGTATGGAACCGTATCCCTGGATTGAGGAAGTGCAAAGGGGAATCTCCCGGGAACTCCGCACTATCGGCAAAGAGAATCTCCCCTGTGTTTTCTCTACAGAGAAGAACGTCCCTACCTCAGCCACCGGTCTTGGGGTAACCGTCCTTGGCAGAAGAACCCAAAAAAGGGAGGAACAACTCCTTGAGGGAACCCTGTACGCCCTGGGTGTCCCCTCCTGTGGCCGGGAAGTCCTGGAAAACCTCCACGCTATCGCCGATCTTGCCGACATCCTGCGCCTTCGGGAGGAGTGCCCTGAAGCAGAAATCGTCCCCGTGGGGTCCCGGGGGATTTTCTGCGAAGTCTTGCTCTTCCTCTGGGGAAGGCCGGCCACCATCTTCCTGAACCCCAATCCCCCGTTTTCTCTGTACAGAAGCTGCGGTCCAGCCACCGTCCTCCTTTTTGTAAGTAGGAGAGAAAAAACGGCCCTGGCTCCTTTGTTGAAAAAACCCCTGTGGGTGGTGGGAGAACTCAGGGCACAAGGACGGCCGAGGCCTGAACTTGCCCCTTCTTGAGCTTTTTCAGGACCTCGTTGGCCTCCGCAAGAGGGTATACCTCGTAGACCACCCGGAAACGGTATTGCCTCGCCATCTCAAGGAGCTCCCGGACATCCTGGCGGGTGCTGTTGGCCACACTCTGGAGAACCCGTTCCCAGTAGAGGAGTTCATACGGGATCTCGGGAATTGGGGTGGCGTAAATGCCAGCAGCAACGACCTTCCCTCCGGGTGCAAGGTGCTCCAGAGCCCTCCGGATAAGAAAGCCGGAGGGAGCAAAGACAATGGCGGCATGGAAGGGTGAAGGAGGGTCGTCCTCGGCGCCGCCCACAAAGCTTGCACCAAGTTTTCTTGCAAGCTCTCTGTGATGAGGACTTCGGGTGAAAACGAAGACCTCTTTCCCCTCGTAGAGGCCCATCTGAAGCACAAGATGCGCCGAAGAACCGAAACCAAAGAGCGCGAGGATATCACCTTTTTGGGTTTCCGTTGCCCGGTACGCCCGGTACCCTATAACCCCACCACAGAGGAGAGGAGCAATCTCTGGACTCTCGTAGCTCTCGGGGAGAGGATACACACTGTCCTTTTGGGCCAGGAAGTACTCGGCGTATCCTCCATCCACATCGTATCCGGTGAAACGGGCTTTGGAACAGAGGTTTTCCCTTCCCCTCCGACAAAAGAAACATTCCCCGCACACGGAAAAGAGCCAGGGCGTTCCCACCCGCTCCCCGGGACTGATACCTGCCACCTTCGGCCCACACGCAACCACCCGTCCCACAATCTGATGCCCCAAAATAAGGGGTAGACGGTGAGGCGGGAGTTCCCCTTCCACGATATGGAGGTCGGTGTGACAGACCCCGCAGGCTTCGACCCGTATAAGGACCTCGTTGTCTGCAGGCTCGGGAACAGGGAGCTCCCGCAGGATGAGGGAGTTTTCCTCACAGGGTGCCTGACGCTCAAGCACCATGGCCCTCATGAACTCTCTCCTCCTCCGTGAACCAGACAAAGGTTCTTTCGAGGCCTTCCTCAAGGGCCACACGGGGTTCCCAGCCAAGAAGACGCCTCGCCCGCTCAATGGCCAGGGCGATACGGGAAATTTCCCCCTTCCGTTCCTCGGCAAAAACCACCTCGATGTCCTTCCCCACAATGCGCCTGAAAAACTCAAGAAGCTCAAGGACACTTGTTTCCTTCCCCGTTCCGATGTTGTATGCTCCAGAGGGGGCGTGGAGCGCCAGGAGGTTCGCCCGGGCAACGTCCTCCACAAAAACGTAGTCCCGGGTTTTCGTCCCGTCGCCGAATACCACACAGGGTTCATTCCGGAGGATTTTTCTGGAGAAAATGGCGATCACTCCCGCCTCGCCCAGGGGGTCCTGCCGTGGCCCATAAACGTTGCCGTAGCGAAGCGCCACACAGGAAAGCCCCCAGACCGCTTCATAATAGGAGAGGTACTTCTCCGCTGCGTACTTTGCGACCCCGTAAGGGGAAAGCGGAGAGGGAGGGTACTCTTCACCAACCGGGAGCTCCTTCACCTCTCCGTAGAGCGCTCCACCGGTTGAGGCGAAAATCACCCTCTGCACCCCGTACATCCGGGAGAGCTCGAGAACCTGAAGTGTTCCCAGGATGTTCACCCGGGCATCAGCGAGAGGGTCTTCCACTGACTGGCGAAGGTTGATGTGGGCAGCGTGGTGGTTCACGCAGAACGGGCGTTCCCGCTCAAAGACCCTCTGGAGTGCCTCCCGGTCCATGATGTCGACTTGGTAGAAGCGAGCTTTCGGGTTGAGGTTTTCTACTTTTCCCGTTACCAGATTGTCCACTACTGCAACCGAAAAACCAGCCTCAAGGTACGTGTCCACAACGTGCGAGCCGATGAAACCGGCACCCCCGGTGACCAGAATGGTTCCCACGGCAACTCCTCCTCTCTCAAGGAGCATAGGGCAAAAGCCCAGAGCTGTCAAAGGGGAACTCTATCTCTCAAGCTCTGCCTTCATGCGCTGGTACTCATCTTCAGAAATTTCTCCCCGGGCATAGCGCTTTTTGAGAATTTCCAGAGGCTCGCTGTTCCTTCCCCTCCCGGCACTCTCCCCAAAAAGGCGTATCACAAAGTATGCCACAAGAAGGAGAACAAAAAGACCGAGGAGCAGGCCACCCCATCCCATCATGCCACCAACACCAAAAGGACAGAATGCGAAACCCTGTGGGTCAGCGAACACCGGACCTGAAGCAAAAAGCGTAGCAAAAATCCCCCATAGGATGAGCTTTCTCACTTTCACCGTATTTTCCTCCCTCCACTATTTTTTCTATAGGATTTGCGTATTGCAACACACCGGTCTGCAGTTTATTTCCCCAACTTCTTTCGTCCCTTGCTTCGCTTTTCTATAATTGACATGAGTGCCTATGCGGTGTTACCTCCTTATGGCAGACGGAGAGTGGGAAGAGCGCATCGCCCTGGAACTCCGCCGGAAGATGAAAGAGCTCTACGGGAAGAGTAAGGTTTTCCTCCTTTCCTTCCGGCATCCTGGGGTATTCGCCGAAAAGGGTTTTGCGGAGGTTTCCAGAGACCGGCCTACGCAGCCTCTAAAGGCATGGTACAGGCTCTGCCAGGATCTCCTGAAGCGGCGGAATCTCCGGGAACGGCGGATATTCATCGGAGGAAACCCCTGGCTCCTGGCGCTTGTTACCCTCCTTGGGGGAAGAAGGGTCACCGTAGTTCTTTCCATGGGACTCCGTCCTTTTTCCGTATCGCCCTTTCGTCTCTTTTTCCTGCGACGCTTTGCCCGGACCGTCCTTGCCGATGACGCGACTTTCGTACAGCTCCTTCGCCTGAAGAATATTCCCGCCTACTTTGTCGGGAACATCCTCGCTGATCTCCTCCACCCCCACGACACATCCTTTCTCCACGGGAAAAAAGCCATCTGTGCCCTTTTCCCCAGAGAAGACCACTGCGTCGAGGACCTGGGGTTTTTCCTTGACTTTGTCGAGCACGCCCCCGACGGCACCTCTCTGTACTTTCTCCTCGCCCTCCCCCAGGGGGTCTCCCTCGAAACGGTGCAGCGCATTGCTTCTGAGAAAAACTGGGTTTTCCTCGAAAGCCTTGAGGGAGAGGTCATCGAAGGGTACCTTGTGAGGGAGAGAGTCTACCTCAACCTTACGAGGTTTCTCCCTGAAGCCCTGGACCAGGCAACATACGTGGTGAGTGCCGACCAGAGGATACTGGTTCAGGCTGTGGGGCTTGGGAAAACGGTGATTCCTGTGCAGATGGGGAAGGCTGAGGAAACGGCAGCGCTTTTGCTTCACTCGGTCTCGCTTTTTGAGTACAATCAGAGCATGAGTGCCCGGTTCGGGAGGAAAGGAGCCATTGAGCGGATCGCCGTCTTCCTCCTCTGGGGTGTCGTGGAAGACCCGGCACTCCCTCACCGTTTACGAACAATCCACAAAAGAGGGTGATGGCATGGCTGGCCTTGTTCCATGGAACCTTGATGCGATGCTCATTCAGTTCCTCAACGAGGACCTGGGGCCTTTTGATCTCACCACCCAGGGGCTTGGGGAGCTGAAAGATCGGCTGGTTCAGGCGCAGATTATCGCGAAGGAACCGGGGGTCATGGCCGGTGGCCCCTTTGCCTTGCGAATCTTTAAGCTCCTTGACCGGGAAATCCAGGGAACGATTCACGTCGCAGAAGGCGCCCGCTTCCCGGCAGGAGCTGTCCTTTTGAGCCTCTCCGGCCGGGCTGAAGCAATTCTCGAGGGAGAGAGGGTCGCCCTGAATCTTCTTGCCCGGCTTTCAGGCGTTGCCACAAGAACGAGGGAGCTTGTGGACCTTGTGGCTGACCTTCCGGTTCGCATCGCCGATACCCGGAAAACAACGCCTGGCCTTCGGCTCCTTGAGAAATACGCTGTTTGCTGTGGGGGAGGCACGAACCACCGTATGGGGCTTTACGACTGCGTCCTCATCAAGGACAACCATCTGGCGCTCTGCGGCTCGGTAAGAGAAGCCATCCTCCGGGTTCGCAAGGCAGTGCCGTTCACCACAAAGGTTGTCGTGGAGTGCGCAAGCCTTGAGGCTGTTGCTGAGGCCTGTGAGGCCGGAGCGGATGTCATTCTCCTTGACAACATGCCCCTTGAGGACATTCGCCAGGCAGTGAAGATTGTGAAAAAGCGGGCGCTCGTTGAAGCTTCAGGAGGCATCGGCCCCCACAACGTGCGTCTCGTCGCCGAACAGGGAGTGGACATCATCTCCACGGGATACATCACGCACCACGCTCCCTGGATTGACCTGAGTCTCACAATCTGCTGATACCATGGTCTACGACGCCCTGGTCATCGGAAACGGCATTGCCGGAAGTTGCACGGCGCTCTTCCTCGCCCGGCAGGGGAAAAGCGTTTGCCTCGTGACGAAGGCCTCTGCTCTTGACGAAACCAATACCGCCAGAGCACAGGGGGGCATAGTCTTCCGGGGCGAGGGAGATACCACGGACCTCCTCCTTGAGGACATCCTCCGAGCTTCATCCTTCTCTTCCTGCAGGAAAAGCGCCCGGATTCTGGCACGTCTTGGACCGGTGCTTGTTAAACGGTTTCTCATCGGGGAGCTCCGCGTGCCCTTTGAGCGGAAGAAAGAAGGCACATGGGACCTTTTCCAGGAAGGTGCCCATTCCCTCCGGCGCATCCTCCACGTCAAAGATTACACCGGAAAGGCGATCCAGGAGCGTCTCAACGAAGCGGTACTCAAAGAACGAAATATCACGCTCTTTTCTGGGACTTTCGCCGTAGAGCTCATCACCTCGCTGCACCTTGCCAATTTCGCCCTCCGGTACAATCCTCCCGAGTGCTTTGGAGCCTATGTTCTCAAGGGGAACGAGGTCATCCCCATCTTTGCCCGTGCCACGGTCCTTGCCACCGGTGGGCTGAATGCCATTTTTCGCCACTCTTCCGGAGGTCCCTGGTGCACGGGGGACGGGTTCGCCCTGGCATGGCGGGCACAGGCAACTTTAGTGAACATGGAGTACATCCAGTTCCACCCCACGCTCCTTTATAGCCCCGACGAACCCCATGCCTTCCTCATTTCTGAAGCGGTTCGGGGAGAAGGTGCCGTTCTTCTTGACCGGGAGGGAAAACCATTCCTTGAGCGCTTCCATCCTCTGGGAAATCTCGCCCCTCGGGACGTCGTCGCGTGGGCGATTTTCCAGACCATGAAGGAAGAAGGAATCCCCCACGTTTTCCTTGACCTTAGCCCCCTCGGGGCCGAAAAAATCCACACTGCCTTCCCCGAAATCTTCGAGGAGCTCCGAAGAAGAGGCTTCGACGCTACACGGGACCTCATCCCTGTGGTTCCCGGAGCGCACTTTGCCTGTGGAGGCGTGCTCAGCGATTCCTGGGGGCGGACTACAGTTCGCCGTCTCTATGCCGTTGGCGAGGTGGCTTGCACCGGGGTTCATGGAACAAACCGCCTTGCCTCCACGAGCCTTCTTGAAGGACTCGTTTTCGCTTTCCGGGCGGCCCGCTCCATTGCCTCTTCCGAACCACCCCTTGCCCCTCCCCCACTTCTCCCCTTCCCAGAACAGGTGGGAGAACCCCCGCAGGGACACATCCTTGTGGAGCTTCGCCGGGCCGTTCAGGAAACCATGTGGGAGTACGTGGGGCTTGAGCGGGAAAATGCAGGACTTTTCAAAGCCTTAGACCGCCTTCTTGAGGTGAAACGGAACATCCTCAACCTCCGGCAACGTTACGGGATTTCCGTTCCCCTAAAGGAACTGGAAAACATGGTCGATACAGCACTCCTTGTGACCCGGGCGGCCTTGCAGAATCCCCTTTCCTTCGGTACTCCCCTCACTCGCTCCGGGTCAGCGCCTTCTTCCCCAGGCGGCTCACAAGACGAACAATCTTGAGGTTCTTCAGGCCGTTCTTTGTGTGGAGGGCAAAGTACAGGCTAAAAGAGGGTTTTTCCTTAAGGAGAATCTCGACAAGCGCCTGAGCTAAACGACCCGGGTCATGGCGCGTGGGGTGCTCCGGAGAAAGAAGCGGTGCCTCCAGGATCTTTCCCGGGAAATCCCACTCCCCACCTTCAGCGAAAATCGGTTCAATCCCGGACTTTTTGAGTTCTCGTAGCACCTCCTCCTGGGGTCGCTCCCCGTTCACCAGGACGTAGTTCACCCGCTCCCTGGGGAGGAACTGAAAGACCGCCTCAAGGTGGTCCGAGAACGTGTACCCATCGGTTTCTCCTGGCTGGGTCGTGACATTGCATACAAAAACCAGAGGTGCCTGAGACCGGAGAATGGCCTCGCGGACCTCTTCTACGGCGAGGTTGCAGAGAACGCTCGTATAGAGGCTTCCAGGACCAAGGACGATGAGGTCGGCGTCTTCTAAGGCCCTGAGGACCTCCGGGGTTGTGGGAACCGATGGGGGGTCGAGGAAAATGCGCTTAATGCGCTTCCCACAGTTCCCCACATTGGACTCGCCGGAAACAATCGTCCCATCAGCACACTCAGCCTTGAGGAGCACGTTCTCCAGGGTCGTGGGGAGAACCCTGCCGCGGACGGCCAGGACCTTGCTCGACTCGAGAATCGCCCGCTGGAAGTCCCCGGTTACCTGGGTGAGGGCAGCGATGAAGAGGTTCCCAAAATTGTGACCCCTGAGCTCGTTGTCCTCGTTGAAGCGGTACTGGAAGAGGTCCCGCATAAGGGGCTCGGTGTCGGCCAGAGCAATGAGACAGTTCCGGATATCCCCAGGGGGCAGAACCCCCATATCCCGGCGAAGCCTCCCCGAACTCCCTCCATCGTCAAAAACCGTGACAATGGCCGTAAGGTTTGCGGTGTATTCTTTGAGACCATGGAGTAGGGTGTAGAGGCCATGACCTCCACCAATGGCCACAATGTGCGGCCCGCGGGTGAGTCGGCGGCTTTTAAAAATGGCTTCAGCAATGTCCTCCTTCTCAGGCACAAGCGCACTGATAATGGAGCGGTTCATGCGCTGCAGGCCCCAGACGATAAGCACAGCCCCACCGACAATCCAGGCAAGTCCGAAGACCACTGCCAGCGAGTAGTGCCCAAGAAAAGCAAAAACGAAACGCCGCCAAAGGGTGTAAAAACCCCGGATCGACGGGACGGAGAGAATGAGACTCATGCCCAGGGAAATGAGGAGTACGCCACAGACGGCGATAAAGAGCCAGCGCTTCACCCGCATTCCCGGGTACAGCCATCTGACAAAGCGACGCAAACCTCCCGGTTCCATCCTCCTTCCCTCCTCTACGACCTCCCCCATATTGTACCGCATTTTCCCTGGTCTGTTGCTTTCCAAAAAGAAGGTGAAGGTAAGAAAGAAGAGACACCATCCCGGAATAGCCAGGGTTCTTCGATGGTCAACATTAAAGGGGCGAACACCATGAACCTTTACGAGAGTATCCGAACCTTCGACAGCCTGTACTACAAAGCGCTGTGGAAAAAGATTCTGGGCAAGCTCAGGCACCATCGCTACCGCCTCTTTCCTCTATCCCCATGGGAGGAGGTTGTTGGAACCGGTGAAGCCATCTACCGGGGCATCCAGGCCATTCCTATCGCCCGGATTGTGGGAACCGAGAATCGATTCAGCGACTTCGACAGGGAATTCCTTCCCCTGAAACGGAGGGACCGCCAACGGTGGGCTCGAATCCACGCCCTGTACGAAGAGGGGAAACCGCTACCGCCGGTATCCCTGGTAAAAATCGGTAATTTCTACTTTGTCCGGGACGGGCACCACCGGATTTCGGCCGCTAAAGCTTCGGGGGCACTGTACATCGATGCAGAAGTGGTGGAAATCCCAATCCCACAGGATATCCCTCAGGATTCTCCTGAAACGCTTTTCCACCACCTTGAAGAACGAGCGTTTTGGGAAAAGACAGGCCTTTCCACCATACGGGTCACCGTTCTTGGAGGGTACCTGGAGCTCCTCCGCCTCATTCAGTGTTTCCAGTACTCTTCTTGTCCCAATGCCGAGAAAGCGAGAACCCAAAAAGGCCACTGTCTCTCCTGGGAGGAGGCCGTTTCGGGATGGTACGAGCACTGCTACCTGAGGGCGGTGAAGGTCATCGAAGAGAGCGGCATCCTGCGGAGGTTTCCCAATCGAACACCCGCTGACCTCTACCTCTTCATCCTGGAAAACCTCGACCTCCTTCGAAAGGCGGTGTGTTTCGTTCCCTCCCGGAGGACCATAACCCAAAACTTGCGGAAGCTCCGCCAGATTGCCCGGGCAAAACAGCTATAGCCTGCTTTGCAGCAACCTCCCAAGAGCAAAGGCCGTTTGCTCAAGGAGCCTTCCCGCCTCTTTCATGGCTTCCCCTTCGGACATCGGGCCGTCCACGATGGAGAAAATCCCCGCAATTTCTTCGGGGAGTTCGGGAATCTCCTCCCAGGCTATTTTCCCTGCGAGGATAAGCAGGGGCTTCCGGTGCTTCCGGCAGAGTTCTAAAACCCCGGAGACCACCTTGCCGAAAAAGGTTTGCCGGTCTACCTTCCCCTCCCCACTTACCACAAGATCAGCACCTGCAATGGCTTCCTCAAGACCCACCATTTCCGCTACAAGACGGATACCGGAGACTACTCTCGCCCCGAAAAACGCAAAAAGCCCGGCCACAATGCCACCTGCTGCCCCTCCTCCGGGGAGATTGTCCACCCGAACGCCAAGGTGGCGCTCGATGAGCCAGGCGAAGTGACGTAGTCCCGCATCGAGCAACTGAACGTCCTCAGGATCTGCCCCTTTCTGGGGAGCGTACACGAAGGCTGCTCCCCGGGGTCCGTAAAGGGGGTTCGTGACGTCGCTGGCGATGAGGAGTTCTGTATCTTTTTGCGGACGAACCATGCCCCGGGTGTCGATACGGGAAATTTTCACAAGGTTCTCCCCGATACCTAAAAGCTCTCTCCCTTTTTCATCGAGAAACCTCACCCCCAGGGCCGCCAGGGCCCCCATACCTCCATCGCAGGTCGCGCTTCCCCCAACACCGAGAATAACCCTGCGGAACCCTCGCTCAAAGGCAAATCGAAGGAGTTCCCCCACACCATAAGTCGTGGTGAAGCGGGGGTTGCGTTTTCCTTCGGGCACAAGCGGAAGCCCCGCAGCCTGGGCAAGCTCAAGAACACAGACCCCACCGGGGGAGAATCCCAAGGCGTGCCC
>APKF01000201.1 GCA_000353875.1 Candidatus Caldatribacterium californiense OP9-cSCG
CTACCAGATGCACATCAACGTGGGTACAGAGTACGACAACTACATGGTGGAGAACCCCAGGCTCTACATGTTCTACGAGATCTGGCGAAGCCGTGAAGACTGGGACAAGCACATGGAAATGCCCTACCTCAAGGCCTGGTTTGAGAAGTCCAAGGAGGTCTGCGAGAAGATTGACCTCTCCATCTGGGAAGCCGTAGACCTTCCCACCAACCCCGTCTTCCGTGGCGGTGAGAACCCCGACCCCAAGGAGAAGTACACCCTCTTAGCCCTGGTGGACGTCAAGGAAGGGTGCGAGGACCGGGCCTGGAAAGAGATGCTCGCCCTTGTCCCCTACACCCACACTGAGCCCGGGTGCATTGAGTACACCATGCACGTGAACCTCGACATGGACACCATGGCCAGGAACTACCGCAAGATCATGTTCTACGAGAACTGGTACAACTTCAAGGTCTGGAAAGAGGACCACATGAAGGCCGAGTACCTGGTCCGGTGGTTCAACTTTGCTCCCCAGGTGACGGAGAAGATCGACCTTACAGGCTGGAAGATGATTGACTTCGAACTCACTCCTACAGGGAAGGAGAAGTGAACCACCAAGAAATGCAATGGGCGGGGAGCATGCTCCCCGCCCATTTTTTATGCTCTCGCCAGGGAACTTCCGTCTTACCCCTTCACAATCCGCCCAAGCCCTCTCCGTTTTACCCCGGCAGCATTGGCCTCATCAGTATCGATATGGAAAGCGAGCCGACCGTTTGGGGAAACCCGGACGACCACATTCTGGAAAACCACCCCGATGGGTCCGGATACCTCTATGGCGATTTTCTCCCCATCCTGTAAACCCAGTCTCCTTGCCTCTTCTGGGCTTGCATGGAGGTGGCGCATGGCCCGGATTGCCCCTTCTTTGAGCATCACCGAACCCTTAGGGCCCACAATGGTGATGGGAGGAGATCCTGCGATATCCCCACTCAGACGAACCGGGAGGTCCATTCCCAGATAAAACCCATCGGTGAACGACAATTCCACCTGGTCGAACTTGCGAAAAGGGCCGAGAATCCGCACACCCTCAATGGAGCGCATGTTGGGGCCAACGAGCGTCACCGTTTCCTGGGCAGCAAATTCCCCTCGCTGGGAGAGCTCCCGAAGTAGAGTCAGCTCCTTCCCCTTGCCATAGAGCACCTCAAAGGTCTCCTTTGTGAGGTGGCAGTGGCGGTTTGAAACCTCAACGGGAATGGTGAATGCTCCCCCTGGTGTCCTCGGGGTACCCTGGAGTTCCTGGACCACGATTTCGGCAATGTACGCCACAAGGTCATCGAGGCGCTCCATGTTCTCTCCCTCACTCGCCTCCCGTGACAATTTTCACTGAGGCACTCGTCCCAAGACGGGTGGCCCCGGAGAGAATCATGAGCTTTGCGTCCTCAAAGGTCCGAATGCCCCCTGAAGCCTTAATCCCCATTTTGGGACCCACGGTTCTCCGAATCAGCGCGACATCCCGGGCGGTGGCACCTCCCGTGGAGAACCCCGTGGAGGTTTTGACGAAGTCATACCCCACCTTCTTGATGATTTCAGAGGCCAGGACCTTTTCCTCATCGGTGAGAAGACACGTTTCGATAATAGCCTTGGTGACCGTTGTGGGACGGCAGGCCCGCTTCACCGCCCAGAGGTCTTCTTCGAAGGTCTTGAGGTCCCGGGATTTCAGCGCTCCGATGTTGATGACCATGTCGATTTCATCAGCCCCGTTTTCGATGGCATTGCGGGTCTCGAAGGCCTTGGTGCGGCTATCGGTTGCTCCAAGGGGGAAGCCGATGACGGTGGCGACCTTCACCCCTGTTCCCCTGAGCCTCCGGGCGCACAGGGCAACCCAGCAGGGGTTCACACACACAGCGTAGAAACGGTACTGCACAGCTTCATCACAGAGCTTCTCGATCATTGCCCTTGTGGCATCAGGCCGAAGGAGGGTATGGTCGATGTAGCGGGCAATGTCTGAAGGAGTCAAAACAAGGTCACAGGCACACTCTGAGGAGCTCTGTGGAGCACGCACCCGTTGCTCTTCGCTCCGGGAAACACCCTGAAGCCTGGCCAATACCTCTTTTGTTACCCGTTCGATAAGCTCTTCTCGATTCATGGTCCGAAATGACCCCTCTCCACCGCCATGATTTTGTTCACCCGGGACCAATGCCGTCCCCCGGCAAACCGCGTCTCAAGCCAGAGTTTCACAAGCTCACACAGTTCCTCCGGCGAGTGTCGGGCTCCAAGGGTGAGGACATTGGCGTTGTTGTGCTCGCGGCTGTTGATGACGCTGTCCCGATCGTAGCAGAGCGCTGCCCGAATACCCCGCACCTTATTGCACACCATACAGGAACCGATGCCCATCCCGTCAATCATGATTCCCCGTTCGCACTCCCCAGAGGCGACCTTCTGCGCCACCTTCACGGCAAAGTCCGGGTAATCCACACTCTGGTCTCCGCTAAATGTCCCCACATCGTATACCCGGTACCCCAAAGAGGTGAGGTACCGCTTGAGGATTTCCTTTGCCTCGAAGCCCCGGTGGTCCGAGCCAATGGCCACCCGTACTACATGGTCTTTCTGGTTCACAGGATCAGGCTCGGTCTTCGGGGGAGTCCCCAGGGCATGCAGCCCTCCCACCACGTTCTGGACGACTCGGGAAAAGCTCCGTTCTGGCATCGTCTCTCCCCCTACTGCTCAATCTCATCCACGATTCCCACGATGAGCATCCGGATTGGTGCCTGAGGATCGCCAAGAATCGTCCGGCAGGAATTCCCCTCATCGATCACAAGCACCGTATCCCCAACCCCTGCCTGGACCATATCGAACGCCAGAATCGTCTGGCCCTTTGGTCGTCTTTCCCCGTCAAGGGGCTGCACCACCATGATTTTCAGGCCCTGGAGGATGGGGAGTTTTGCTGTTGCCACCACATTCCCCACAACTTTCCCGAGCATCATGGGGATGCACCCCCCTCAACATTCACCGCATCGACAATACCCAGAATCGTGCAATCGGAGGGGTTGAACCAGTTTGGGAGCGCCAGTGCTGCCTCCCGCCCTCCCTCGAAAAAGACAATGTCTCCTGGACCGGCCTGAACCGTATCACAAGCGACAAGCGGAGATCCGACCTCTTTGAGGTTTTCATCAAGAGGCTGAATGAGGAGGAGCTTGATTCCCTCGAACGAGGGAACCTTCTGCGTGGCCACTACTGTTCCAATAACCCGAGCAAGCTTCATGTTTCCTCCTCCTCACACGATGCGGAAGTAGTCCACCAGGGTGCAACGTCGCTCCCGGGTAAAGGTCCGGGCGCGGGTAAGACCCTCCCCGGTGGGGGTAGCAATGGTGAAACTGGTGAAACCGGCGCCACCCTTCCCGAGCCCACTGTACGCCGGGCCGTTTTTCACAAAGACGGAACAGTCCATCATTTTCGCCATTTTCGAGAGATTGGCAATATTCCGGGAATGCATGACCGCCGTGTGCCGGAAATGGTGCTCACACTCTACGGCAAACTCCATGGCCTCTTCCACGTCATGGAAACGCACAACAGGAATCACGGGGAGCAATTGCTCCGTCCAGACCAGGGGGTTATCCCGATCAACCTCACCGAAGAGAATTCTCGTGTTCTCGGGAACCCGAAGGCCGATTTCCCGGGCAATAAGGGACGCATCCTTTCCAACCCATTCCCTCTTTGGCTTTCCGGGCTTTCCCGGTCCCCCCGGTTCATCGATGACCAGACGTGTGACCTCTTCCATCTGGTGCCGGCTGAGCCGAAAACCCCCGTTGAACTCCATGGCCTTCTCGAGGTCCTCGGCAACCTCGTTCACCACGAGGATTTCCTTCTCACAGACACAGACGATGTTGTTGTCGAAACCGGCACCGAGGACGATATCCCGACCCGCCTTGGCAATATCGGCCGTCTCGTCCACCACACAGGGAGGATTTCCGGGACCGGCGGCAATGACCTTCTTGCCGCTCGCCATAGCCGCCTGGACCACCCCTCCCCCGCCGGTGACCACAAGAAGGCGGACCGCGGGATGCTTCATGAGTGCCTGAGCGGACTCAAGGGTGGGGTTCCCGATGGCGCAGACGAGGTTCTCTGGACCCCCGGCTTCGACGATGGCTTCGTTGAGGAGCGTCACGGTAGCGCAGGATGAGCGCTTTGCTCCCGGATGGGGATGGAAAACCACGGCATTTCCTGCTGCCACCATGCTGATGGTGTTATTGATGATGGTGGAGGTGGGGTTGGTGGACGGAGTGATGGAGGCAATCACCCCGTAGGGTGCCCGCTCGACAAGGGTGAGCCCATGTTCATCGGTGAAGGCCATGGGCTCAAGGTCCTCCACCCCCGGCGTTTTCAGGGCGGCGAGGCGGTTCTTCTCGACCTTATCCGCCACGCGACCCATTCCCGTTTCCTCATGAGCCAGCCGGGCAAGGGTCTCTGCTTCCCGCACAGAAACCCTCCGGATAGCACGGATAATGTTACGACGGGTTTCAAGGGGAAGCTCCATGAGCTTCTCGTGAGCCTTCCAGGCCGCCCTTACCGCGTCCTCGATGTTCTCGAAAACCCCCGCACCCCGCAGAGGAGACTCCCCCCGAACTTCTGGAGCTCTCGGGAGCACCCCGCTTTTTTCGAGTCTCTCAATCACCTGCTCCACAATGGAGCGGATATCGGCTTCCTTAACCTCCATACGTCAACCCCACCTTCAAAAGAGAAAGTACGGCCGGATATCGGGATGGGGACTGGGAATGATGACCTCTTTGCAGAGGAGTCCCCGATGGGAGATCACCGTTTTCGCTGCCGAGACGGCTGCTTCCACCTCGTGGATATCCCCCATCATCTTCACGTACGATTTCCCACCCATGCCCACCGCCAGGCGCACTTCGGTGATGAGGACATCGGCCGTCTTTGCCGCCACATCGGCCGCCTCAATACTGGCGATGGCCGAAAAAGCCTCGACCACCGCTACGGCATCCCAAATCTCGCAGACCACCGTCCCCAGAATGGCCGGGATAACCTGGGGATGGAGATTGGGGATGAAGAGCTCATCCACCACGCAACCTTCTCCGGCTTCCTTCCCCGCGGTGAGCGAGGCGTCAACTTCGGCCACCTCCCCACTCACCACGATGAGGAATTTTCCCGGACAGATGGTTTTCGCATCAACAACCTTCACCGGCGCAGCCTTCACCATGGCATCCAGGGCCTTGATGCCTATGGCGATGGAATTGAATTCCAGTGCTCCCAGAACGACGACGTCCATTCGTCCACCTCAACTACCGGGCCTCAATAACCACCCGCTCGTCATCGACAAAGACGACACGCCCCCCGATGCTGGCATGCACACGGGCACTGACTTCTTGCTCTGCTTCCCCCACAAGGTCTCCTTCCTGCACCACGTCCCCCACCCTGACCACTGCTCGAGCCGGAGCCCCCGCGTGCTGCTTCAGGAGAAGCTCAACCCGCTCCGGTGGCGGAACCTCTCGCATCCGGAAAAGCGGGCGTTTCTCGTACTCTTCAACCCGGAGTCTCCCCTTGACCCGCAAGATCGGGACCTTCCGGTACGGAAAGTCCACACGGGTCTGCAGAACCCTCTGGGGAAATACCGGTCGATACTGCATCCTGAGGAACTGTTCCTTGATCGCTCGGTTCACCAACCTCGGAGAGAGCTCCATCGGGCAGGCAATTTCACACAGGCCACACTCGCTGCAGAGCACAGCACGCTCGATGACCTCGGGAGGCACATCAAGCCCAAGGGCAATCTGCCGCATGATCTTGTGCGGAGCCAGGTCATGCCCCAGAAGATACCGGGGGCAGAACTCCGTACAGTACGTGCACTGGCAGCAGGCGGTCTTGCTCTGCCTGATAATGAAGGGAAGGGGCAGGGTCTTCTTCTGCACGAGAACATGGTCCCGGGGGAGGACAAAAAGACCCGAAGTCGTCTTCGTTACCGGGGCTTTCAGGTCGGTGGTCACCGACCCCATCATTGGCCCTCCCACGAGGAGGACGAAATCGTCCACCGTGGCGCCGCCGCAGTGCTCCAGAACCTTTTCAAAGGGTGTCCCCACCCGCACCCGGAGAACCGAAGGCCGGCGAACTTCCCCCTGACAGGTCAGGGTACGCTCGATCACCGGTTTCCCTTCCACAGCCCGGGCAACGTTCCGGAGCGTCTCAACGTTCAGCACCACCACGCCAACTGAAGGAGGTATCCCCCCTTCGGGAACAATACGCCCGGTGACCTCCCGCACAAGCAGGAACTCATCCCCTGCCGGATAGTAATCGCCCAGAGAGAAAATGCTGAGACCTTTCTTCCCCTGAGAGGCTTTCCGGAGGGCTTCCTCTGCGGGGGAACCTCTGCCTTTCAGAGCAATGACGCCCTTTCTGGCCCCGGTCGCTTCCATGGCGAGGCAAAGACCCGTAACCACTGTTTCCGCTTCTTCTTCCATGACAAGCTTGTCGTTCCCAAGAAGCGGCTCGCACTCTGCACCGTTGGCAATGACCACCTCAACGGAGCGAGAGAGCTTCACATGGGTAGGAAAGCCTCCTCCTCCTGCACCAACCACTCCCATGGCTTTGACGGCTTCGGGAACTGTCATCGCCCTTCTTCCTTCCGGAAGACGACCTGGCCGTTCTCTTCTATGCGATCCACGATGCCAACAATGACACAGTCTATGGCCTTCTGGTAGGTGAACTCGGTCTGGCGGGCCGAACTCCCCTGGGAGATAAGGACAACTTCGCCTCTTCCACTCCCCACAAGGTCAAGGGCCACCAGGTACTCGCCCTTTTCTCTCCCCCGGGTATCGCAGGTCCGCACCAGAAGGTACTTCCCCCCGGCAATACCATCGTTTTTCTGACTTGCCACCACCGTTCCAACAACCTTGGCCAGAATCATGCCTTTCTCCCCTGGTTACGTGGTCACAACGGCATCCTTCTGGTACACCACTTTCCCGTCGACCTCAATTGCATCCACAATCGCCACAATGGCGGCATCGCTTGGTTTACCCTCGGTGATAGCAGTCATCCGGGCGCTGCTCCCTGAAACGTAGAAAACGATTTCTCCCTTTCCTGCCCCGACACAGTCCATGGCCACAAGGTAATCCCCTTTCCCCTGGAGCGTCACGGGGTCAATTTTCTCAAGGAGCAGAAACTTGATGCCCTTGATTTTCTCCTCTTTGCGGGTGGAAACGACCGTCCCCACCACTCTGGCAAGAATCATGGGGTAATGTTCTCCCTCTCAATCCTTCTCGCCGATGGTGACGTCCTTTTTCTTGCCGCCCCGACCGAGAGGAAGAACCTCGTCCACATTCGGATGAGGACGCGGGATGATATGGACGGAGACGACCTCTCCAACCTTTGCTGCCGCAACCTGTCCGGCATCGAGGGCTGCCCGCACTGCTGCCACGTCCCCTCGCACGATAGCGGTGACGTACCCTCCGCCAATCTTTTCGTATCCGACGAGTTCTACCTTTGCCGCTTTGACCATGGCGTCAGCTGCCTCCACCATCGCCGCAAACCCACGGGTCTCAATCATGCCCAGAGCATCTGAGTAGACTTCGCCCATCGTTCCCTACTCCTTTCCATTCGTTCAGGAAGAAGCGCTGACTCCCTCCTGAGGTGTTATTATTTACACAGATTCTGTCATGTATATAACACATTGCTCTTCTCCTGTCAATGAGGGACGGAGAGTTTCCGTTTTTTCGCTTGAGGCTTTTTTGGTCTTGCGCTAAGGTATTTGGAAGGAAAGGAGGAAGGGCTATGCGAGTGGGATGCATGGGAGAACTCCTTGTAGAAATCATGCGGGATAAGGTGGACGTTCCTCTGGGTGTTCCCGGGGTTTTCCTCGGGCCGTACCCCAGCGGAGCCCCGGCAATTTTTGCCGATTGCCTGGCCCGCCTGAAGGGGGAGGTCTTTTTCGTCGGTGCCATCGGGCGGGACGATTTCGGCTTTCTTGTTCTTGAGCGGCTGCAAAAAGACGGAGTGGACACCTCGGGCATCAAAATCCTCGACGATTTCACCACCGGAGTGGCCTTTGTGACCTATTTCAGCGATGGTTCCCGGAAGTTCATCTACCACATCTCCCGGGCAGCTTCAGGGCAGATATTCCCCGAGGACGTACGGGAGGAGGATTTCGTAAAAGTAGACCTCCTGCACGTTATGGGCTCCACCATGCTCATCAACGAGAACTGCCGGGCTTCCTATGAGAAGGCCATCCGCATTGTCCGGGAAGCGAAAAAGCGTGTGAGCTTTGACCCCAATTTCCGGCCCGAGCTTTTAGGAAAAGACCGGGCCCGAGAGCTCTTCCTGCCCATTCTCAGAGAGAGTTTCATCGTCTTCCCCACCGAAGAGGAACTCTCCGTCCTCACTGGAGAACAGGATCCCCTGAAGGCCGCAGAGAAGGTACTCTCAGAAGGTCCGGAGATTGTGGCCATCAAACAGGGAAAGCGGGGGTCTACCGTGGTGACGAAGCAGGGGGTGTACACGCTTCCGGCCTTCCCCGTGGAGGAAGTCGACCCTACAGGGGCAGGAGACTGTTACTGTGCCGGGTTCCTGGCAGCCCTCTCCCGGGGGATGAGCGTGGAAGAGGCGGGGAGGTTTGCCAACGCTGTGGGAGCTCTGGCGGTAACCAGAAAGGGACCCATGGAAGGAGCTCCAACCTGGGAAGAGGTGAAAGCATTCCTGGAACGTTTCTAAGGAAGGAGGAAGAGGATGTTCCCCCGCGAAACGGTTGACACAAGCCCTATCCGGAAGGAAGCTCAAAAGGCCGGTGTCCCGGTTTGCGATTTCCTGATGTGGAAAATGCAGGAGCTGGCAGAGCTTGAGGGGAAACCCCAGACACTCCTTGCCGTGTGCCCCAATTCCCGGACGGTCATCCGGGCAGCCCTGCGGGCAGCCAAACGGGCTCGGGCCCCGGTGAAGTTCGCCGCCACGCTGAACCAGGTGGACATCGACCGGGGATACACGGGGCTCACCCAGAGGGAATTCGTGGAACTCGTGAAACAGGAGGCCGAGGCCATCCACTTTGAGGGGCTCATCATCGTCGCCCTGGATCATGGGGGACCATGGGTGAAAGATCGGCACACCATCGAGGGATGGGACCTTAAAACGTGCATGGACTGGGTGAAGCGGTCGTTTGAAGCCGCGCTTGACGCAGGGTACGACCTCCTCCACGTTGACCCCACCGTGGACCGAACCCTGCCTCCCGGAACGACGCTACCTGTGGAGACGGTCATCGAACGGACGGTGGAACTCATCGAGCATGCGGAAAACCACCGGAAAAAGCGGGGGCTTCCTCCCATTTCTTACGAAGTGGGAACCGAGGAGGTCCATGGGGGACTTGCGGACCTTGGAGTTTTCGAGCGGTTTCTCTCCGGGCTCAAAGACGCCCTGAAGGCCCGGGGGCTTGAGGAAGTCTGGCCGATTTTCGTGGTGGGGAAGGTGGGAACAGACCTCCACACCACGCTTTTCGACCCCCAGGTTGCCCGGATGCTTTCCGAAAAGGCCCGACCCTACGGGTCCTTTATCAAGGGACACTACACCGACTACGTGGAGAACCCCGAGGACTATCCAAAATCGGGCATGGGGGCAGCCAATGTGGGCCCGGAGTTCACCGAAGAGGAGTACAACGCCCTGGCTGAGCTCGCTCACATAGAAGAGGAGCTCTTTACCCGGAAACTCATAGTTGAAAAATCAGAAATCCTTGAGGTTCTCACTCAGGAAGTCCGCAAAAGCGGGCGCTGGAAGAAATGGCTCCTCCCCGAAGAAATGGGAAAGGACCTCCTGGAACTCCCCAGAGATCGGAAAATGTGGCTGGTGAAAACAGGATGCCGGTACATCTGGGCCCAGCCGGAAGTGGTGGCGAAAAGAGCACTGCTTTACGAGAACCTGAAAAGAAACGGGTACTTCCCGGAGGACATCGTCCTCACAGCCATTGAACGTGCCCTTGACAAGTACTTCCGGGCATTCAACCTTGTGGACCTTGACCTTCGGCTTCAAAAAGTCCTGTGAAAAGTCCTGTGAAGTGGTATGATAGAGGGGAAAGGAGGGTATTCCCCTGTGAAAGGTCGCCTTTTTTGTGGGGTTGTTTTCGTGGTGGCCGGGGTCCTGGCTCTCTGTGGCCTTCTTTTCGCCCAGGAGGAAGAGTTCACCATCCTCTCTATCCTGCCACCCCCCGACACCCTGGTTCCACCGGTGCTCACCGAAATCCGTATTGTCTTCTCCCGGGAGGTCGTCACACGTGAGGATGTTGGGGTCTTCCGGGATTTCTCCTTTCTCCCCCTCTCAATCACTCCGCCCCTCCAGGGGCAGTTCCTCTGGGAGGATGAGAAAACTCTGGTGCTGAAGCCCAAAGGAGCGCTTCGGGAAGCTACCCGGTACGTTTTTCGTTTCCGGGACGACTTCCGGGATGTGCGGGGCAAGCTCCTTGCCGGGCGCCACGATTTCGCCCTTTCCACCGAACCTCTCAGGGTTCTTGGCATCAAGCAGGTGGACTATACCGAAGAGGGTGGAGTGGTGCTGGAGTGCAGTTTTTCCCTTCCCGTGCTTCCTCAGAAACTCCGGGGGTTTCTGACGCTTCGGGATTCCCGGGGAAACGAAGTCCCCTACGCGCTCCCCTTAGGTCCGGCAAGCACCAGGCTCTACCTGACAACCGTTCCCCTTCAAGAACCGGTACTTTCCGTGGAAATCCTTCCCGGACTCACGAGCGAGCGGGGTCCCTTAGGCCTTGAGGACGCCTACCGGAAGACCCTTGAAGCCACCTACGCCTTTGAGATTCTGGGGAACTGGGTGTACTTCGAGAGCCCTGAGTCCTGCGTTATCACCTTCAACACCTCCACGCCTGTTGACCCGGAAGCCCTGGCTCCCTTCATCCGCGTCGACCCCCCATCCCCCTTCACGGTTCGTCGAAGCTATGGAGGGTTTGCCATCGTTGGACCTTTTCTCCCCAGGGAACGGAAGGTCATCACCGTGAAGCGCGGGGCCCAGGCAAAGAACGGAGCGAAACTCCTTGAAGACTTCACCCAGGCCATCATCATCCCTGATCTCTATCCCTCCGTTGCCTTCCCTGATCCACAAGAATCGCCCGCT
>APKF01000202.1 GCA_000353875.1 Candidatus Caldatribacterium californiense OP9-cSCG
TTTTCGGGTTTCTGCACCTCTTTGAGCACGGCAATCCGTTCCCGTGCTTTCACCACCCACTCGTCTTCTTTCGGGAATCCGGCAACCTGAGTGTAGACTCTCTGGGCCTCCTCGAATTCCTCAAGGTACTCAAGGCACACCCCAAGCCAGTACCCTGCCCTGGTGAAGAACTCGCTCTCTTTGCTTGAGAACACTTCCCGGAAAAACGGAGCGGCCTCCGCAAAACGTTGCTCCTTCAAAAGCAGCGTCCCCGTGGCGTACAGGAGGGGACAGAGGTCCTCGGAGGGTATGCCTTGTGCCCTGAAATCTCCAAGGATACGCTGGGCTTCTTCAGGATTGCTCTCTTCAAGGAGAATGCGCGAAAGGAGCCTGAAGAGTTCTCCCCTCCTTGCCCCCTGGGGGAAACGCTCAAGGTACATCCTGATGAACGCCTTCGCCTCCTGCTTCTTTCCAGAAGCGAAGGCCGTCTGCGACGAAAGGAAAAGGACACTCTCCCCCCGGGGGTGTTCCGGATACAGGCTGAGGAACTCCTTCGCTTCCTCGAGGAACGCTCTGTACTCCCCAAGCGCAGAGAGCCCCTCAAGGAGGAAAAGACGGACCTCCGCATCCCGTTCACCCTGACCTTTGAGCCGCTCAAGAATCGTCACGCTCTCCCGTACGTTCCCAAGATGGTACTGGGCCACCGCCACACGGAGCGCAACGGAAAAGTCTCTCCGTTGCTTCTCCTCAAGGAGGCTTGCCCACTGGATGACGTCGTTCCAGGCTTTCCCCTGGTAGGCGATATCCACAAGGTACAGGAGCACCTCCTGGCGAAGCGCCCAAGGAGCGTCCAGGGATGCCTCAAGGTAGGTACGGGCCTTTTCGAAACGCCCAAGAAAGTAACAGGCCTTCCCGAGGAGAAAGAGGACCTGCTTTTGTTCTTCCGGCAAAAGGTCGTTCCTTCCTGCAAGGACCTCAAGGTACTCCAGGGCCTCCTCGTAGAGGCCTTTTTCCATCATCTCCAGGACCCTCTGGAGCTCTTTTGCGGCAGGCCGGCCAAGGACAGCATCAGGATTCTCCCCCGCTTCCAGCAAAACCTCCCGGGCGCTCTCCTCATCCCCCAGGCGTTCACAGGCTAAAGCCAGCAAAAGGGCGTATTCCTTTTCGAGCTTCCCCGTTATTGATTTGAGTTCGCGAAGAGCCGACGCCACTTCCTCCCACCGATTCTTTTTCCAGGACAACCTGGCCCACAGGCGGAGGAAATCTTCAGGAAAACGGTTCCTGATGGACTCCTTCCTCCCCTCAATCACCCCCACCGCATCTTCAACCTTCCCCACTTCAAAAAGCACCGAGGCGAGCTTCAGCGCTGCCTCATCGGCGAACTTCCCCTGGGGGTATCTGGCGAGGTACTCCCGAAAGGCCTTTTCCGCACCATTCCAGTCCCGTTTCCGGTAGAACGAATCGGCTACAAGGAACGCTCCGTCCTCTCCCCCAAGACGGCTAAAGTGCTTCGCGGCTTCATCCTCAAGACCAAGGAAACGACAGGTGTACCCCAGCATCTCCACCGCCTGCTGGGTAAACTCGCCCTGGGGATAGCGGGCAAGGAAGGCCTCAAGAAGGGGTTTGACCTCATGCCACCTCTTCCCTTCGTACAGCGCGAAAGCGTACCAGAACATCGCCCGCTCGAGGAACGGACTCTGGGGGAAGCGAAGAGAGAACTGCTCAAACGCCCGCCGGGCTTCCTCGGTCCGCTTTTCTCTGGCCAGTGCCTCAATCCACAACGCCTCCGCCTCTTCGATGAAGGTGGCATAGGGGTAGTCTCGAAGAATTTCTTCAAGAAGTGGCAGGGCGTCACCGTACCGGGAAAGGGGAAAGAGGGAAAGCGCCATGCCGAAAAGGGCCCGTCCCTTTTCCTCTTCTTCCGTGTACCGGGAGGCCTCCTGGTAGTGCTCAAAGGCTTTGAGCCACGCTTTCTCCTCAGCATAAATGTCCCCAAGAAGGAGGTGAGCCTTGCCCAGAGAAGGATTGTTCTGCAGGGCCTTTTCGAGCATCCGCCTGGCTTCGCTTCTTTCTCCCCACCCCAGAAGCTCAAAGCCCATTTCGTAGTACGACCAGGCCCGGTCCTCAGGGTGCGGAAGGGTGGCTGCCGCTTTCTCCCGCTCAGCAAGATAGGCTTCTCGCCTCCCCATCCGGTAGTAACACCGAGCCAGGTACTCATGGGCGTCAGAAAAGAGCGGATTCAATGACACCGCCTGCGCAAAGTACGGCACCGCCTCTTCATACCGGGCCTCCTCATAGAGCCGGTACCCCTCCTCAAAGGCGCGGACCGCTTCACGGCCGTACTGCTGTTCTCTCCTCACCCGCTCCAGGAACCGCCGGCCCTGGCTGTGCAGGGGGTCAAGCTCAAGGAGTCTCTCCCAGGCTCTCTGCGAGCCCTCAAGGTCCCCCACCTCATACAAGGCGCGACCCAGCCAGTAGTACGCCTCTTTCATGGAAGGATTCCACCGGGTGGCCTCGGCAAAGTACGTGGCCGCCTGACGAAAATTCCCCAGGGCGAAACTCTGGTACCCCTGCACATAGGCTTCATAGGCCTCTTTACCAAAAATTCGGGCCTTTTCGGCAAGCTGGGCAAAGTACCGGGCTTCTCTGAGGTCTGGGGAAAGGCTTAAGGCCTTCTCAAAAAGGGACTTTGCCTCTTCCATGTTCCCACGCTCATACCAGATCTTCCCCCAGAGAAGGTACACCTCAGCCCACGAGGGGGCGAGTTCCGCTGCCCGTTCCGCGTACCTCAGGGCCTCATCGAACCGTTTCTCAAGGAGGTAGAAAGACGCAAGGCGGAAGTATGCCTGGGCCACCGGGAGGGTAGAAGTCCCGTAGGCGTCGCTGAGCCTTGCGAGGTACTCCTCCCAGGTTTCGATTTCTTTTGCCCACCACCTCGTTATCCGGTACATGCAGGCGAGGTAATAGTACGCCTCGGGGTATTCCGGTACCCTCTGTATGGTTTCTCGAGCAAGGGCAAAGGCCTTCTGCCAGAGGGGTAAATCGGGGTACTGGTTCTTCCCGTATTTCCGGATGGCCTCGTCCATCACCACAACACCCTCATAGAGGGGGAGGAGATCCTCCAGGGCTACCGAAAGCGGTAGAGAAGAAGCAAGAGAAAAGCCGAGTTCCTGACCAAGGTGCTCGAGAACGTACGCCGAGAAATCTCCTAATTTCCCCCACTCAAAGACCGCGCTCGGGATGTCCCAGGACGTCCCATCCTGAACCCGAACAAGGCGCGGGCTCACCACCAGCCGTTCCCTGCCCCCGAGGACCCGGAAGCGAAATGTTCCAGAAAGGACATGAGTGCACTGCATTTTCCGCCCCAGGGTTTGAGCGGTGAGCGGAACAAGAAGGGCGTCCCACGAAAGCCGGGATTCCCGTACCAGGTTATCCCCCAAAACCACGTCATGCACTTCCACATATCGTTCAAGCTCGCGCTTCACAAGGTCCCGGAGGAGGTACCCCAGATAGGCTTTCTCCCCATCCCGGGGGACGAAGGGAAAGAGTGCCACACGAACACCGTCTTTTGCGAAAGCAAAGGGCACCCACAAAAGCAACATGAGCACGAAAACCGTACTCCCCACCTTTACCCGGATATCCACCCTACTTCTCCTCCCCTGGCTGGGTGGCAATGGCCATTCGCTCCACTCCAGCCCGTTTCAAAAGGTCCATGAGTTTCACGACCCTTCCGTGGAGCACCTCCCGATCTGCCTCGATGACGACAGTCGCATCGGGGTTTTTGCGAAGTTCCACCACGAGGAGCCTGGGGAGTTCTGTCCAGTCGGTGAGGCTCCCGTTGAGGTAGAGGGTGTTCCCCTTGGTGAGGGTGACGGTGATGGTTTTCGCCTCCTCAATCCGGGAAAAACTCGCTGACGGAAGGTTCACCCGGGCCCCGGTCTCCACGCTCACGAAGGTGGTGGTGACGATGAAGAAGATGACAAGCTGCAGGATGACATCGACCAGGGGGGTGACGTTGACCTGGGGTTCAGCTCTCTTCTTCCATCGCCGGAACCGGAACATCGGCTTCCTTCTCCTTCAGGGCATACTCCCGGCTTTCAATGAGCTCCAGGACCTCACTGGAGACCCGCTCGATCTCCTGGACCAGGCCCTCGACAAGATGGGAGAGGTAGTGGTGCATGACCAGGGTGGGGATGGCCACAGACAGTCCTGCAGCGGTGGTGAGGAGGGCCTCGGAAATCCCTCCGGCCATCTCTGTGGGCTTCCCCACACCCACGGCGGCGATGACGGCAAAGGTCCGGATCATCCCGGTCACCGTCCCCAGAAGCCCCAGAAGGGGGGAGATGTTGGCGATGACGACAAGGGTCGAGAGGCGCTTCTCAAGGAGGGGGAGCTCAAAGGAAGCGGCAGTCTCCATGGCCTCTCGGGCTTCCCGGTGAAGGCCCTTGAAGTACTTCCTGAGGCCGGCGAGAATAATCCGGGAGGCGGGGTTGGGGAAACGGGAAGAGAGCTCCAGAATCCCCCGGAGGTCTTCCTGGGCAAGGGCCTTGCGGACGGCCTTCAGGTACTTGCGGATACGGTCTTTGAGGTGCCGCAGGACGTACCAGCGCTCGATGAAGACGGCCAGGGCAATGACCGAACAGGCCACGATGGGGTACATGACGTACCCACCTTTGGCGATGACGGAAAAGACCTGCATGGTGCTACCTCCTGTGTGAGAGAGTATCCCGGAACTCCCGGGAAAGTTCCCCCCTATCCGAACCTCCCGGTGAGGTAATCCTCGGTCTCCTTCCGGCGGGGATTCGTGAAAATCTGCGCAGTGGGACCAAATTCTATGAGGCGACCCATAAGGAGGAAGGCAGTGTAATCGGACACCCGCGCTGCTTCCTGCATGTTGTGGGTCACAAGGACAATGGTGTACCGCTCCCGGAGCTTTTTGATGAGTTCCTCAATACGGGCCGTGGCAATGGGGTCCAGGGCCGAGGCCGGCTCATCCATAAGGAGAACCTCCGGCTCCACCGCAATGGCTCGGGCAATACAGAGCCGCTGCTGCTGCCCGCCTGAAAGCTCCAAAGCCGAGGCGTGGAGGCGGTCCTTCACCTCATCCCAGAGCGCCGCCGCCTTGAGGCTCTCCTCCACCCGTTCCTGAATCGCCTTCCTGTTCCTCCAACCCTGAACGCGAAGGCCGTACGCCACGTTCTCGAAAATGCTTTTGGGGAAGGGATTGGGACGCTGAAAGACCATGCCAATGCGCCGGCGCAAGGCCACAGGATCCACAGAATCCCCGTAGATGTTCTCCCCATCGAGGAGAATTTCTCCCTGCACCTTGAGGTTCTCGTAGAAATCGTTCATCCGGTTGATACTCCTCAAAAGCGTGGATTTCCCACATCCCGATGGGCCAATGATGGCAGTGACCCGGTTTTCCGGAACATCCAGGGTGACATCATAGAGAATCTGTTTTTCGCCGAAGAAAACGCTAAAATTCCGGATACTCAGCTTGGTTTTCTCCCCCAGCATTTTACCACTTCCTCGCCACACGGAATCTCCTCCGCAGAAGGATTGCCGAGAAATTCACAAGGAGCACCAGGATAAGAAGTACCAGAGCCGTTCCATAGGCCAGGGGGATCTGTTTTTCCGGCCTTGTCCCTTCGGTCATCAGCCCGTAAATATGATAGGGAAGCGCAAGAACCCGGTCAAAGGGCGAGCGGGGAAGACCCCGGGCGTAGAACGTTGCCGCCGTGAACATGATGGGGGCTGTCTCCCCTGCCACGCGCCCAATGGCGAGGATGAGTCCGGTGAGAATCCCGGGAAACGCGGCAGGGAGCACCACCCTGCGCACCGTCGTCCACCGGTCGGCCCCCAGGGCGAGAGAGGCCTCCCGGAAGGATCGCGGCACACTACGCAGCGCCTCCTCACAGGAAGCAATCACCACGGGAAGCGACATGATGCCAAGGGTGAGCGAACCGGAAACAATGGACACACCAAAACCGAAGAGCTTGACAAACACCGAAAGCCCAAAAAGTCCGAAAACCACCGAAGGCACCCCGGCAAGACAGTGGATGGCACTGCGGATTGCCTGGACCACAGGGTGAGGAGGAGCGTACTCCACAAGGTACACTGCCGAGAGCACTCCAAGGGGGAGGGACACCAGGGTACTCCCCAGAACAAGGTAGAGCGTTCCGACAATGGCCGGGAGAATACCCCCTTCACTCATCCCATGCCGGGGGAAGGAGAAGAGGAACTCAAGGCTTAAGACCCTTCCACCTCTGAGAGCGATAAAGCCCACCACCACTCCCAGGGCAAGACCAATGACCACCATGGCCAGCCCACAGAGGAAAAACCAGAACTTTTCCTTCACCTGTCTGGCCTCCACCGCTACCGCCTCCAGAACTCCCGCCGGCCGAAGAAGTTCACCACAAGGTCAAAGAGAAGCGTGATGGCAAAAAGCACCACAGCCACTAAAAACAGCACCCGATAGTGCAGGCTCCCCACGGGTGTTTCTGCCATCTCTGCCGCGATGGCGGCAGTCATTGTCCGGACAGGCTGAAAGAACGATCGGGGAATGAGGGCTGCTCCACCAGCCACCATGAGGACCGTCATGGTCTCCCCGATGATTCGCCCTGCCCCAAGGATAACGGCCGCACCAATCCCCGAGGAGGCAGCCGGAACGACGACCTCTTTGATGGTCTCCCAGCGGGTTGCTCCCAGGGCCAGAGCCGCCTCACGGTAGTCCCGGGGAACAGCCGTAAGGGCATCCTCCATCACGCTCACCACCACCGGAACGGCCATGAGGCCAAGGAGCATCGAGGCCGTGAGAGCCGTGAGACCAGTGGGGAGGGTGAAGATTTCCCGAAGAAAGGGGGCAAGGAACACCACCCCAAAAAACCCGTAGACTACCGAAGGGATGCCCGCAAGGATTTCAATGACGGGTTTTAGGAGTTCCCGAAGACCCCGGGGACAGATTTCAGCGAGGAACACCGCAGCCAGAAACCCCAGAGGAACGGCAAAGGCAAGCCCACCAAGGGTTACAAAAAGCGATCCCAGAAGGAGGGGAAGAAGGCCAAACCGGGGTGGCGAGGAAACCGGGTACCAGCGCCGCCCCAAAAAGAACTCCGAAAGGGAAACGTGAGAAAGTGCAGGAAGCCCCTCTACAAAAAGCACAGCAATAATGCCAAGAATGAAGGCCACCGAAGAGAGCGCGACAAAAAACAGCACAAGGCCGGCAGTATCCTGCGGTTTTTTGCCCAGACCTCGTTTCCTCCTTTCGCTCATCCCCCTCCATTAAACCAGGCTTTGGGGAGAAAATCAACCTTCGTCCAGGTTCTCCATTTCTCCCAGGGCAGAAAGCTGCCGCTTCAAAGCGCTTTTTTCAATCCCCAGACCTTCACTCAGAAGGGTAACAATGTCCTTTTGCGTGAACCCTCGCCTGCGCAAAAGCTCCAAAAGCCGCTCTGGCACCTGGATCTCTTCTTTTTTCTTCGGCGCCCCCTCAACCACGATGACCACCTCCCCCAGAATGTCTCGTCCCTTCAGCATCTCTTCCACCTCTGCCACCGTCCCCCGGAGGATTTCCTCATGGATTTTCGTCAGCTCCCGCGCTACAAGAACACGTCGCCTCTCTCCCGCGATTTCCCGGATATCCCCAAGGGTTTTCAGGAGTCTTCTGGGGGACTCATAGAGCACCGTTGCTTGAGGCAAGAAGAGCGCCCTCTTCAGGGTTTCCTCCCGTTCCTTCCCTTTTCGGGGGAGAAACCCCAGAAAGATGAAACCGGAGAACGCAAACCCTGAGTACACCACCCCAAGGAGAAATGCCGAGGGACCGGGAAGGACCTCAAAGGGAACACCCTCCTCGAAAAGACGCAGCACAAGCTCCATCCCCGGGTCCTGTATCCCGGGCATGCCAGCGTCAGAGACAAAGGCGATAACCTTCCCCTCTCTGACAAGCCGCAGGATGTCCCGGGTAGCCTGGGGAACGTTGTGGGCATGGTAACTCAGAAGAGGCTTGCGAATCCGATAGGCATTGAGGAGCTTCAGGGTGACCCGAGTATCTTCACAGGCAATGTAATCCGCCTCCTTGAGCACATCAAGAACCCGAAGGGTGATGTCCCGGAGATTCCCAATGGGGGTGGGGCAGAAGTACACCTTGCCCCACCCCTCCTTTTCTGGACCCATGGACTCAGCGCTTCTCTGCCCTCAGAGGCACAAAATACGTCCGTCCACCGCGGTCAATGAGGAGAAGCACCGTGTCCCCGGGGGTAATCCGGGCCAGAGCCTCCTCCCAGTCGGCAAGGGAAGTAATTTCGGTCCTGTTCACCTCAAGGATGACGTCTCCAGGTCGGAGACCGGCTTCATCGGCAGGTCCTCCTGCCCGGACACTGACGATCACCACTCCGCGGGTAGTCCGGAGACTGTACCGCTCCACCAGGTCATCGGTGATTTCGGCCACCTCAAAGCCCAGGTCCACCTGCTGGATTTCAGGTACCCCGGCACTCGATTCCTTCAGCTCCCCAAGGGTAGCTTCAAGGACCATGCTCTTCCCGTCCCGCCACACCTCAAGACGCACGCGTTCCCCGGGACGGCGAGAACGAATCTCCTGCTGGAGACTGCTTACTGTCGGGACTTCCTTCCCGTCCACCTTGAGGATGACGTCCCCCCGCTTCAGCCCCGCCTTCTCTGCTGGACTTCCCTTGGAGACGTCCGCAACCAGAGCGCCTTTGGCCTCCGAAAGCCCGAATTTCTGGGCAAGCTCGGGTGTGAGATCCTGGATGTACACCCCAAGCCAGGCCCGAACAACCTTACCCTTCTCGATGAGCTGTTCGAGGATGGACTTGGCCATGTTGATGGGGATGGCGAATCCAATGCCCTGGGCATAGGGGAGGATAGCAGTGTTGATCCCGATGACCTCTCCCCGGAGGTTCAGAAGCGGACCACCGCTGTTGCCGGGATTGATGGCAGCATCGGTCTGCAGGAAGTTCTCGTATTCCCTCCCTGAATCCCCCGCTGAAATCGGTCGACCTTTGGCACTCAGGACCCCAACCGTGACAGTGTGGGAGAGACCGTAAGGGTTCCCTATGGCAATGACGAACTCACCCACCCGCGCTTTGTCCGAATCCCCCAGGGGAATAGTAGGGAGGTTATCGGCGTCAATCTTCACCACTGCAATGTCGGTGATAGAATCCGCACCGATGACTTTCCCCTCGTATTCTTTCCCGTCGATGAACGTGACCTTGATTTCATTAGCCCCGCGGATCACGTGCTCGTTGGTGAGGATGTACCCGTCAGAACGGAACACAAATCCCGTACCGATACCCCTCTGGGGGATTTGCCGCTCAAGCTCCGGAATGTCCCCAAAGAAGCGACGGAAAAAGGGGTCGCTGAAAAAGGGAGCCAGGGGAGAACGGTACACGGCAATACGCAGGGTGTCGATGTTCACCACCGCAGGACTCACCCGCTCCACGATATCCGCAACAATATCCGGGTTTTCGGGTATTGCCGAAGCTGCCCACCCGGTGCTTACTGCGGCAAAGAGCACAAGAACCAGCACTCCGAAAACGCCTTTAGAGAAGACCCTTCGCATCACTCTCGACCTCCTTCTCGAAGAAGCGATTGCATAATCTCCTGCCCCACACGGGGATCAAGTCCCCCAATGAGGAGGAAGTAAAACCCTTGTTTTTCTGCCGCCACCCGGATCATCCCCCCTTCCTGGACGAGCTGCAGGTACCGGGGGGTGCTGGACTCAGAAACCCTGAAAGGGTAAGCGCTCCGGAAGAGGATGAAAGAACGAAGACCATCACTGTACACAAAGCCATAGAACTTCTTCCCGCCATCCTGAAGGAGATAGGCTCGCCGCAACCGGAACCCGGGGGGAACAAAACCAGGAAGGACAAAGGGAGCAGTTCCCGGGAACTTCTCCCTGGGGGATCCGGCACCCAGTATCCTGGCGCTCCAGAGTTCCAGAAGGCGGGTCACCTGTGCTACCCAGGGGAAATCAGGGGAAGTGTCGCGGTAGAGCATCCTCCACTCTGCAAGGGGTTCTCCCCAGGGGGCGTACGTCCTTTGGCCAATCATTTCCCCTCCATCCCCAAAGATAATAGACCGGGCGACCTTTCCCGTCCATCGGGAGATCAGGGCGAGTTCATCCTCCCGCAGGTCAAAGAAGTAGTTCTCAAAAAGCAGCGGCAGGTCCTCCCTCTCAAAAGGAACAAAGGGGAAATCAAGAAGAGGATAAACGCTCTCTACCTCTCCGCTTTTGAGGTTCACCACGTACCGGGAATGGCCAAAGCGCATGTTCACAACCTCTTCTTCTCCCAGCGTTTTCCAGGCAAACCCCATACCTTTCAGGAAGAGGACCTCCACAAAGCGTTCCTCACCTTTCGCAAGGTCCTGCAGTCGCCACACTCCCCAATAATCCCGGGCTAAAGACGCCTCAAGGACCCTGTCCACCACAGAACGCGCCTCTTCAGGACTGAGCACCTGCGCAAACCCCGGGAAGACGAAAACCAGGAAAAACGCAAGAGGAAAAAGTAACTTCATCGGTACTCACCGGCGAGAAACTCCAGCGTCTCAACCCTGACTTTGCCCCGCGTGAGGACATCCTCACTGAAAGCAGCAAAATGCTCCACGTCGAGGATTTGCTCCTCAAGAGAAGCCCGCTGCCATCCCCAAAAAAAGAGAAGCGCCACAAAAAGGCCGAGGACAGCCACAAGGGCCCAGAGCACCCGGACTCTCCGCACTGAGCGAAAGGCCCGCTCCAGAGAAAAACCCTCTCCCGGGACAACCCGGGGGGTGATATCCCCCAGTTTCCTGGCTACCGCCCGTACCAGAGCGAATTTCTCGTACTCTTTCCGGCACAGAGCGCACATCTCAAGGTGCCTCTGCACCCTGAGGTATTCTTCCCGAGAAAGCTCCTCGTCAAGGAAAGCAGAAAGCTTCCTTGCAACCTCCCGACATCGCATGTTCTCATCCCCAAAGCCCAAGAAGCTCATCACCATACGCCGCCTCGAGGGCTTTCTTGACATACCGGCGTGCCCGGTGGAGACGGGACCGGACCGTCCCAATAGGGCAACCAATGACCTCACTGGCCTCCTCATAGGAATACCCCATGATGTCGCAGAGTACCATGACTTCCTTCATCTTGGCCGGAAGTCTCTCGATGCATCTGTAGACGTCCCGGATGACCTGCCGTTTCAGGGCGATGGTTTCAGGCCCTTCCCCCTCGTCTTCCAGCTGTTCGGCGAAATCCTCTTCATCTTCCTGCTCAGCCTGCCAGAAGGCAGAGAAAAACTTCAGGAAACGGTCCTTTTTCTCCCGCTGGCGGTGGATGTTGAGGAGAATCGCAGACACCCAGTTCTCAAAGGGGTACCGGTGGTCGAAGCTGTGACGGTACTGGAAAGCCCGGAGAAAGGCTTCCTGAACGAGATCTTTCGCCCGTTCGGTGTTCCCCGTAAGATAATAGGCAAACCGGAGGAGGTGGGCCTCACACTCTTTCACCTGTGCCTCAAACCAGGCCCGTTCCTCCTCAAGGGTTTTCCCAAGAGGTAGAGCGTGTTCCTCGGCCATATGCATCACCCCATTAGGGGATACCGATGCTCCTTTCCCGGAGTTCCCTCCCCTACAGGAAGTACCTGTTGTACTCCTCCTCGGTAATCTCCACTTCCCTGCCATCCTCAAGCTCAAGGCGGATGCTATCCCTAAAGACGTTCACCTCAAGAATTTTCGCCAGGCCCATGGGGGTAATCACCTTACTCCCCTTCCTGGGGAAGCGCAGAAGCAACCTCCGGTAGAGTGGGTACTCAAAGGCCAGGCAGCACATGAGGCGCCCGCACACTCCTGAGATCTTCGCCGAGTTGAGGACGAGATTCTGCTCCTTGGCCATGCGGATGGAGATAGGGTCAAAGTTTGAGAGAAACGAGCTACAGCAGAGTTCCCGACCGCACATTCCGTACCCGCCAAGGAGCCTGGCCTCATCCCGCACCCCGAGCTGGCGCATCTCGATACGGGTGCGGAAAATTGCCGCCAGATCCTTCACGAGTTGGCGAAAGTCGACCCGATCCTCAGCTCCAAAGTAAAACACCAGCCTCCCCCGATCCAGCGTATAATGAACCTGGAGGAGCTTCATGGGGAGAGCGTACTGGGTAATGAGTCTCCGGGCGATTTCAAAGGCATCCCGTTCCTTCTCCCGGTTGATTTCCCACTGGAGAAGGTCTGTTTCTGTGGCCCGCCGAAGAACAGGCTTAGGAGACTCGGCCACCTCCGGGACGGTGATTTTCCTCATTACCTCCCCAAGCTCAAGCCCCAGGATGGTCTCCACCACGCACCGTTCTCCCACCTCAAGGGAAAGCGACCGGGGGTCGAAGTAGTAAACCTTGGGGTTTCCTTCAAAGCGCACACCCACAAGCGGTATCACGAGAGTTCACCTCGCAGCCTAAGCAGAAAGTGAAAACAGGCAACGTCCCACTGAGCGTTGGAAAGAATATCCTCGGAAAACGTTCCCAAAGCTGCCAGGGCCCGTCGGAGTGCTCCGGAATCAAGGTGGGCAAGCCGTTCCACAAGGCATCGGTCCTCCCGGGAGAGTACCGTCATTTTGTGGTAGCGGTCTCCCAGAAGACGGACAAAAAGAGCATCCCGGAGATATCCCGCAAGGAGAGGAAGAATTCGGTAGAGTTCCTCCCGATGCTGGGAGAGCCAGGAGCCGGCCCGGAAAATATCCCCCTCCTGCACCGTCTCGAAGAAAGACCGTACGGCAACAAGGGCGTTCTCCATCCCCCGGGCAAGGCGTAGTGCCTCACCAATGCTTCCAGAAGAAGCAAAAGCAAGAACACGGGCGAGATCCGGACTGAGGCCTTCGTGCTCTTCGAGGTACTTTGCCACAAGCTCTTCAGGAAGTGCGGAGAATGCGAGCTTCTGACAGCGGGACACCAGGGTCCCAGGCAAAGCCAGAACCTGAGAGGTCACAAGGAAAAGCACCACACCCTCAGGGGGTTCCTCAACCGTTTTCAGGAGACAGTTCGCCGCTTCTTCAGTGAGCTTCTCCGCCTCATCAATGAGGCCGACCCGAAAGGGGGAGAGCACACGCTTGAGGGCAAGGCGCTCGATGAGATCTCGCACCTCGTCAATGCCAATGGTACCCGTTTTCGGCGAAATCAGGAAAAAGTCTGGATGAAGGGAGGCGTCAAAGAGCAGGCAACTCCTGCACCGATTGCACCCCGCATCAAAGGATTCAGGACAAAGCAAGGTCTTCGCTACCTCAAGGGCCAGGGTTTTCTTGCCTACCCCTGAGGGGCCGAAAAAGAGATAGGCATGATGGACCCTCCGGGACATCAAAGCATGGCTCAGGAGTTCTTTCTGCATCGCGTGACCGAGAATCCGGGACCAGAACATCGCTTTAGAACCGCTCGTAGTACTCGATGGGAATTTCAAAGAGGACGCCCCCACCCTTGAGGACTTTGATTTTCTGGGGGACGAAGGGACCGATGGGTTCGTTCACCGGGACGGTAGACTCCACAATCTCCTCACGACGGGCGCAGCATTCCCGGATAACGGCAAGAACGGTCTCTCTGCGGTCCCTGTCAATACCGATGAGGAAGGTGGTGTTCCCTTCCCGGAGAAACCCTCCTGTAGAAGCGAGTTTCGTGAAGGCAATGCCGCGTTCTTTCAGGACATCAGCAAGGCGCAGGGCATCCTGGTCGCGCACAACGCAGACGAGAAGCGACGTGGGGGTCACGCCTTTCCCTCCTTCCACTGTCGAATCCTCGGGAGTACCCTCTCCACAATCTCCTGAAAGACCTCTTCCTCACAACGGTTGACGGGAATCACAAGGAATCGCTCCGGCTCCTGGCGGGCAAGCTCAAGGTATCCCTCCCGTATCCGCTCAAGAAGGTGGATCTCCTGCGCAAACTCGAGCTCAAAACGGACCTCCCGGGGATCGTGACTTGCCAGAGACCGGGAAAGGCCGGTCTCCGGTTCCACGTCAAGGAGCACCGTGCAGTGAGGCGTCAGCCCACCGGAGGCCCGCTCGTTCAGAAGACGAAGGAACGCGAAATCCACCCCACGGCCCCATCCCTGATAAGCCAACGTGGAGTCGGTGAAACGGACACAGAGGACAACCTTCCCCGCACTGAGCGCCGGAACGAGGACTCGCAGCACATGCTCTCGCCGGGCGGCTGCAAAAAGCAGGGCCTCCGTGAGGGGGTCAAGAGAACCCGTTTCAGGGCGAAGGAGGAGCATCCGCAGTGCTTCACCAAAGGGCGTTCCTCCCGGCTCCCTCGTCAGCACACAGGGGAAACCTTCGCTTTGCAGGAATTCGAAAAGCCGCTGTGCCTGGGTGGTTTTGCCGCTGCCCTCGATGCCCTCAAAGGTCAAAAGAAATCCCATTTCATTCGTCCTTGCTGAGAGACCTCGGGTAAATCACCACTCTCCGGAAAGGCTCTTCCCCGATGCTCTGGGAAAAGAGGTTATACCGCTCGGCGATTTTGTGCTGGAGACGTCGCACGAAGGCATTCCGTGGGGAGAGTTCAACCGGTTCCCCGAGTTTCAGAACCTGGCGCGCTGCCCGCTCGGCCTCGAGAAGCCCTGACTCCTCAGACTCCGGGGAAGCCTCCGAGTACCCGAAGAGGTCGTGGACGAACTTCTGAATCTGGTTGTAGGTGTTGCTTCGCACAACGTGCACCGGAATCCCCCGGTTCTCCGCTTCGCGGATTTTGCTCCCCCGCTTGCGGTAACGGCTCTTTAGGGTTAGAACAAGGTCAGCTCTGTTGAGGTCGTCCACAATCTCAAGAGGAACCTTTGCCTGGGCTATGGCCCGCTGCATGTAATTCTTACTGATGGCGAAAAGGTACACCCGGAGCATCCGGCCCTCGGGCATTCCCAGAACCTTTCGGGACGGTTCCTCTTCCCGGGGAACCACCACAAACTCCTCTTTCCGGCGGCGGTGTTCAGCAATCTGCACCGTTCCCTCTTTGGTCCTCCGGCGGATTTCCGGTTCCGGGTCGTATCCCCGAAGGAGCAGGTCCACCGCCTGAGCCGTATCGTGGTAGATGGCCACGGTATCCCGGTCCCGGAGTTCCACAACGATGTCAAAGGTGGGAACCGCTTTGCGCTCCAGAATCGCCTTCTGGGTCCCCCGTCGCCGGGCCTCCTCGTCACTCAGAATGACCGACTGGATTCCCCCCACAAGGTCGCTCAGTGTGGGGTTGAAGAGGAGGTTCTCCAACGTCGTTCCGTGGGCAGTGGCGATGAGCTGCACGCCGCGCTCTGCAATCGTTCGGGCAGCCCGCGCCTCCTCTTCCCTACCGATTTCATCGACGATGATAACCTCGGGCATGTGGTTCTCCACGGCTTCAATCATGACGTCGTGCTGCCGCTCCGGGGACGAAACCTGCATGCGCCGCGCCCTGCCAATAGCAGGATGGGGAATGTCCCCGTCCCCCGCGATTTCATTCGAGGTATCGACGACGATGACCCTCTTCTGGAACTCATCGCTCAGGACCCTTGCCACCTCCCGGAGTTTGGTGGTCTTGCCGACTCCAGGAGGGCCAAGAAGCAGGATGTTCTTCCCCGAGATGATGACGTCCCGAATGATATCGATCGTCCCGTACACTGCCCGGCCCACTCGCAAGGTCAGGCCCACGATGTCACCCAGACGGTTCCGGATACAGGAAATGCGGTGGAGCGTCCGCTCAATGCCTGCCCGATTATCCCGGGTGAACATCCCCACCCGCTGGACCACGTAATCGATATCCTCTCGCTCCACCACCCGCTCAGAGAGCATGGCAAAACCCTTGCTGAAACGGATCTCGGGAGGACGTCCGAGATCCATGACGATTTCGATGAGGTCATCAATGTTCTCCTGCTCTTCCAGGGCCTTGCGAATGTGGGGAGGCAGGACCTCGAAGAGCTTGTCCAGATTGTCCACAACACCCTGAAACTGCTCACCCATTCTCTGTCTTTTCCTCCTGTCAGAACGTTTCCTTTCGCCTTCGAATAACCAGAAACCCGGTGTTTTATTTCTTGGAAGTACCTCCTATTATAGCAGAAAGCCTCTTCCGCTGTTTTTTGGAAATGGGTATAATGAGGGGAGGATGAAAATTCTGGCACTCAGCGACCGGGTTGACCCTCGAATTTACAGTTCCTTCTGCAAAGAACGGTTCGGGGATGTGGACTGCATTATCTCCTGTGGGGACCTTCCCGAATACTACCTGGACTTTGTGGTTTCCACCCTCAACGTTCCGCTCTTTTTCGTCCATGGCAACCACGATGCCCCAAAGGAACAGGAATCTCTCGCCGGGGGGACCAATCTCGACGAGCGGGTCATCTGCTACCGGAACGTCCTCATCGCCGGGCTTGAAGGATGTTACTGGTACAACGGGAACCCCCACCAGTACACCGAGCGCGAGATGTACTGGAAGTACCTCCGGCTCCTTCCTCGTCTCCTCTTCGCCCGCCTCAAACACGGGAGGTACCTCGATATCCTCGTCACCCATGCTCCCCCAAAGGGAGTCCACGAGGGGCAGGACCCTCCCCACCGGGGATTTGCCACCTTTACCCACATCCTGAAAAAGTACCGTCCCCAGTACCACCTCCATGGGCATGTGCACCTTTACGGCTCAGCCCAGGATGTCACCACACGGTTCCTCGACACCTTCGTGGTCAACTGTTACGGGTACCAGGTCATCGAGATTGTACCGGAGAAGGGCTAATCGGGGTGTGGTACAATGGAGGAGAATTTCTGGTGATGCCGGGTGTCCCGTTCGCTTTTGCGAAAGAAGGAAGAGCTTCTCGAGGAGATCAGACAGGAGGTTGAGCGGTGTACCCTCTGTCCCCTGGCCAAAAGCCGGACTCAGACGGTTTTCGGCGAGGGGAACCCTGATGCTCTCATCATGTTCATCGGCGAGGCCCCGGGAGAGGACGAAGACCGTTCCGGGCGCCCCTTCGTCGGCAAGGCAGGGCAGCTCCTCACGAAAATCCTCCTTTCCGTGGGCATCCAGCGAGAAGAGGTGTACATTGCCAATATGGTGAAGTGCCGACCCCCGGGGAACCGGACCCCCACCCTTGAAGAGGTTGAGGCGTGTTTCCCATACCTTGAGGCACAGATTGCCATCGTCAACCCCTCGGTCATCGTGACCCTGGGGAGCGTCTCTACAGGGTACCTTCTGGGAACTAAGGAGCCCATGAGCAAGCTCCGGGGACAGTGGTTTGACTGGCGCGGGGGGAAGCGAATCTTCCCCATGTTCCACCCGAGTTTCCTCCTCCGGCACGAATCCCGTGCTCCTGGTTCCCCAAAATACCTCACCTGGCAGGATATTCAGGAAGTGAGGCGGGTGTACGACCTTTTGCGGGAAAGCACCCGCAGGGTATGATATAATAGCAAGGAAATACCGAAAAGGGAGGGAGGTATATGAGCTACCTCGAATCCATCAAAGCATTCACAACCGAACAGGTGGTCAAACTCATCGTGAACTCGCTGCGAAACGTCTCAGACGAAACCATCATCAAACTCACGTACCTTGCCGAAAAACTCACTCCTATTGAGTACTACCGGGATCAGATCCGGGGACTTCGCCAGATGTTTGAGGAGAAGCGCCCGCAGATTGTCCTTGCCCGGCGAGTACTCCAGGAAACCCACCCCAACGTTCGGGAAAAGCTCATGGTGAACCTCATCGTGAAAAGCATTCTCCTTGGGGTTCCAAAGCGACAGAAACTTGAGAAGGAACTCGGCTGCCAGGTACCGTTCTTCTTTGTCGTGAGCCCCACCATGCGGTGCAACCTCAACTGTTACGGGTGCTATGCCGGCCAGTACCGGAAAGAGAGCGACATGCCGATTGAGCTCATGGATCGGATTTTCACCGAGGCGAAAGAGATGGGCATGCACTTTTTGACGATTTCCGGCGGCGAGCCGTTCATTCGCGAGGAACATCTGGACTTATTCGAGAAACATAGTGATATTTGTTTCCAGGTCTACACGAATGGAACGCTCATCGACCGGGAAATGGCCAAGCGCCTGGCTCGCATGGGGAACGTGTACCCTGCCATCAGCGTTGAGGGCTACGAGGAAGAAACGGATGCCCGGCGAGGCAAAGGAACCTTCAAGAAAATCATGCAGGCCATGGAGGCCCTTCGGGACGAGGGAGTACTCTTCGGCTTCTCCATTACGGCAACCCGCTACAACACCGAACTCGTCTCAAGCGACGAATTCATGGACTTCCTCATCAGCAAGGGCTGCAGCTTCGGGTGGTACTTCACCTACGTTCCTGTAGGGAAAAAGCCTGACACCAGCCTCATGCCTACACCAGAACAGCGAATCCACCTGCGCAACCAGGTCCACCGGCTCCGCTACGAAAAGCCCATTTTTATTGGAGACTTCTGGAACGATGGTCCTTACGTGGGTGGGTGCATTGCCGGAGGACGGAGGTACTTCCACATCAACAACATGGGCGATGTGGAACCCTGCGTCTTCTGCCACTTCACCGTCGACAACATCAAGAACAAATCCCTGAAGGAAGTCATCTCCTCTCCCTTCTTCCGGGCCATTCAGGAACGGCAACCGTACGACAACAACCTCATGCGGCCCTGCATGCTCATCGATGTCCCTGAAGTCCTCCGGGAAGTGGTGGAGAAGTACGGAGCTCGCCCGAGTCACGAAGGTGCAGAAAGCCTCATCACCACGCTTAAGGACGAAGTCGATGCCTACGCCCAGGCTTTCAAAAAGCTTGCTGATGAGATCTGGGAACGGGACTACAAGGGAACCATCTACTACAAGGACTACAAGAGCGAGCGGCAGGAGTACCTCAGGAAGCTCCAGGAAGAGGCAGAGAAGAACCGCAAAAAGGAAGAGGTTAGAGTTTGAAGAACAGGGGGTCCTACCGGGCCCCCCTGTTCTTCAGAGCTCGAAAGCCGATATCCCGGCGATAGTACATTCCCTCAAAGTGGATGCGTGATACTGCTTCGTACGCCCGGCCGTAGGCCTCCTCAAGGTCCTTCCCGAAAGCGCACACGTTGAGGACTCGACCGCCATCGGTGTAGAAACTACCATCTTGCCACACCGTTCCGGCATGAAAGAGGAGCACCGTATCTCCAGGGCGATTCGGGAATGCCTCGAGTCCTTCGATTTTCTTCCCCCGTTCGAAGTGGCCAGGGTACCCGCGGCTTGCAAGCACTACCGCAAGCATTGCCTCAGGGGTCACTTCAAGGCGCAAGGTGTGAAGCTTTCCTTCCCACAGGGCAAGGCTCACCTCAAGCCAGTCGTTCCGGATCCGGGGGAGCACCACCTGGGTTTCCGGATCTCCCAGACGGACATTGAACTCCAGAACCCAGGGTGTTTTGTCCTTCGAAATCATGAGCCCCAGGTAGAGTACTCCCCGGTAGTAGAGGTTTTCCCGCTCCATGCCTTCAAGAAGTGGACAAATGATGTCCTTCTCAATCCTCCGGAGCACGTCCTCATCCACCACAGGTGCCGGAGAGTATGCCCCCATGCCCCCCGTATTCGGGCCAATATCCCCCTCACCAACCTTCTTATGGTCCTGGGAAGAGGGGAGGAAAAGGTACGATGCACCGTCAAAGAGCACCATGACTGTGGCTTCTTCACCTTCGAGGAAGTCCTCCACCACAATCCGCTCTCCTGATGCGCCAAACTTCTTCTCCACCATGAGCTCTCGGACGGCAAGGGCGGCTTCCTCAAAGTCCTGGGCGACATAGACGCCTTTCCCCGAAGCCAAACCATCGGCCTTTACCACCGCAGGATAGTTCTGCCGCCTCTTCAGCGCCTCCAGGGCCTCCCCGGGGTCGTCGAAGATCGAAAAGGGAGCCGTAGGGATTCCATACCGCTTCATGAACTCCTTGGCGAAAACCTTGCTCGCCTCAAGGAGGGCCCCGCGCCGGTCAGGGCCGATGATGGCCCGCCGCTCAGCGAGGAATTCGTCGACAATTCCCGAAGCCAGAGGTGCTTCAGGACCAACAAGAACAAGCCCAACGTCCTTCTCCCGCACGAAATCGAGCATCTCCCGAAAGGAGGAAAGGGAGATACAGGTGCCCACACTCCTCATACCTCCGTTTCCGGGGACACAGAAAACCTCCTCAACCTCAGGACTCTGGGCGATTTTCCAGGCAAGGCAGTGTTCTCTCCCGCCACTCCCCACAACCATGACGCGCATCCCTTACTCCTCCCTGATGAAGACTTTCCTTCCCCGAACCTCGAGCTTCCCCTCGAGAAAGAGCTTCACCGCCTGCGGGTAAATCTGGTGCTCGTATTTGAGGATTCGCTCAGCCAGGGTTTCTGGAGTATCGTCTTCAAAAACCGGGCAGGTCGCCTGGAGAATGATAGGACCAGTATCCATGCCCTCATCCACAAAGTGGACGGTGCAGCCGCTCACCTTCACCCCATACTCCACAGCCTGTCGCTGGGCCTCAAGACCTGGAAAGGCGGGAAGGAGCGAGGGGTGGATGTTCATGATGCGGTTCCGGAAACGCTGGACGATCTCCTTTCCCACAATGCGCATGTAACCTGCAAGGCAGATGAGGTCTGGGTTTTCCTGCTCAAGGACTTCAAGGAGCTTTGCCTCATAGGCCTTTTTGCTGGGGAACGACTGGTAATCCAGAACCAGCGTGGGGATTCCCGCCTCCTGAGCCCGGCGCAGGGCGTAGGCCGCAGGATTATCGCTAATGACCAGGCGAATTTCCCCCGGGATGAAACCACTCCGGGAGGCATCGATAAGGGCCTGGAGATTGGTTCCCCTTCCCGACACCAGGACAACAATCTTTTTCACTCCAGGGTCACCCCCTTCTTGCCGCGGGCGATTTCCCCGAGAATCCAGGCGCGCTCTCCAGCACTCTGAAGGAGATGCAGGGTGCGTTCCGCTTCATCCTGAGCCACTACCAGGACAAAGCCCACCCCCATGTTGAACACCCGCCACATCTCCTCCTCGGGAACGTCACCCTTCTTTTGGATGAAACGGAAAATCCAGGGCACGGGAATGGTGTCCTTCCGTACACGGGCCCTCAAAGACTCCGGGAGAATCCTCGGGAGATTCTCCACAATCCCACCGCCAGTGATGTGCGCCATTCCCTTCACCCGGACTTCGCGGAGGAGTGGCAGAACGCTCCGGACGTAAATCCGGGTAGGACGGAGGAGTTCTTCGGCAAGACTTTGCCCTTCCACTTCAGCATCAAAGGGGATTCCGGCGTGCTGCAGGACCCTGCGCACGAGAGAGAAACCGTTGCTGTGGAGACCAGAAGAGGCCAGGCCTATGAGCACATCCCCTTCGGTGATGTTCCTCCCGTTAACGATGGCCTCCTCCTCCACAATACCCACCGCAAACCCCGCAAGGTCGTACTCATCCTCAGGGTACATATCGGGCATCTCGGCCGTCTCCCCTCCAAGGAGCGCACATCCCGCCTCTCTGCACCCCTCAATGATTCCCGAAAGCACCGCTTCAAAGACCTCAGGGTTCAGCCGCCCACAGGCAAAGTAATCGAGGAAAAAGACCGGTTCTGCTCCTACACAGAGGACGTCGTTCACGCACATGGCCACGAGGTCCTTCCCCACCGTATCATGGCGGTTGAGCGCCAGTGCAACCTTGAGTTTTGTCCCCACGCCATCGCTCCCGGCCACAAGACAGGGTCTTGCGTAGCGGTCGCCGACGCGGAAAATCCCAGCAAACCCTCCAATGCCCTCCACCACCTCAGGGCGAAGCGCGCTCAGGGCTTTACCTTTTAACCGACTGATGACTGC
>APKF01000203.1 GCA_000353875.1 Candidatus Caldatribacterium californiense OP9-cSCG
GCTATTCGCCCACCACGTTCCATTATACCACACTCAGACGCTGCCAAAGCCGGTGTGGTACTCAAACCTGAAGCCATGCCTTTCTGCAGCCTCTGCAAAGGCCTTTCGGATTGCCGCATAGTCGAGCCGGTATTCGTACTTTGCCCCGAAGAGATTCGATTGCTCCTCAATGGTGCCACTTCTTGGACCGGAAGTGACCCGTGTGACTTCCTTTGTGACGCCAAAGCCCTGGATGCCCCCACCGGAGGCGATTCCTGAACCCTCTTCTTTCAGCATTTCGGAGAAATGGAGCACTTTGGCCCTGTCATCGATGCGGAATCGGGCAACGTACTCAAGGCGGTCTTTCCGCAAAAACCCCTTCCGTTCGGCAAGAGTAACAGTGAGGATGAAAACACCTTGCTTTTCCTCGAGTTTCCCCGGGAGGTTCTGAACAAGTTTTTCGATGTCCTCGTAAAGCATCGCATTGCCTTCTTTCTGGGTGTAGTGTTCATTATACCACAGATTGTGCTATACTTATGGTGGTTCGTTTCAGGTGGACGTGGTCCTTAATAGGGAAGCCGGTGGGAATCCGGCGCGGTCCCGCCACTGTGACCGGGGAGTAGGGTGCATGTGCCACTGGGGAATTCCCCTGGGAAGGCGCACCTTGAGCGATGATCCGGAAGCCAGGAGACCTGCCTGAAGCGTATCCCAACCACTCTTCGCGGAAAGAGGAGGTGGGAAAGTGTCCTGGACTCCGCCCCAGGCATGGAGCATTGCCCTCCCTCTCCCCCTCCTCCTTCGCGAATTCTCAAGGAGGCATGGGCGATGAGGCGAAGAGTTTTGCTGTCTTCTGTTCTCTGCTTTTTCCTTCTACTTTCTTCGGCCTTTGGGCTTGAGGTCACCGACGATACCGGGAGAACGGTCACCCTGTCTTGCCCTGCATCGCGCGTCGTCTCCCTCACTCCGGCAAATACTGAAATCGTCTTTGCCCTGGGGGCAGAGGGAAGCCTTGTGGGGGTCACAACGTACTGTGATTACCCTGAGGAGGCGAAAAAAAGGAGAAAGTCGGAAGCATTACCGAAGTTGATCTTGAGGCCATCGTTCGCCTTGAGCCGGACCTTGTGCTTGCTGGTTCCCTGACACCTCCTGAGGTTATTGAGCGGCTGACCAAACTCGGGTACCCGGTGTTTGTCCTTGACCCAAAATCCATTCCCCAGGTCATCGAAGGCATCCGGAAGGTTGCCCTGCTCCTTGGGAA
>APKF01000204.1 GCA_000353875.1 Candidatus Caldatribacterium californiense OP9-cSCG
TCTCTGACTACTGCGCCGGCGGTGCCGAGGTTGTGCACCACTTGCGGGAACTCCTTCAGGTCCTGGAGCGTCGCTTGTGGTATAATGCTTGAAAAGGTGAAGGAGGAGACAACAATGCAGCGGAGGGGTTTGGTGGTTCTTGCGGTTGTGCTCTTTGTGGGGAGTATGATGGGCCTTGCCCGTGCAGAGGTTCTCCTTCGTTTCACCCTCCATCCTCAGGTATACATCTCCATTCCCCGTTCGGCAGACGTCTCCGTTTCTGTAGATCGGGGAGAGGGTGCGACCTACGATATCGGTGACCCTATCACCATTCGTTTTCGGGCAACCCGGGATGGCTACGTGAACCTCATCGATTACCTCCCAAGTGGTGACGTGCAGGTCCTCGTGCGGAACCGATTTGTTCGCGCTGGTATTAGCGAAACGTACTCAAAAAGCGTTACGGGTCCAGGAGGAACCGAACGGCTCGTGGTGC
>APKF01000205.1 GCA_000353875.1 Candidatus Caldatribacterium californiense OP9-cSCG
TGGATTCAGGGAGACCCCAACACCCGGGTGCGGTGACGCTCAATGGGAAGGACCTCGGCACCATTCCGGCAGTGAGTGGTCTACTTACTCCGGGCACCGAACAGCGGCTCCTGGCCGTAGCGGGGGATTTCGTCGAGGGGACCAATATCCTGAGGATTACTGCAGGAGGGCCTGGCAAGAGGCGTTGTTCGCCTCCAGCGGGTTGTGGTGGTCTTCTGGAAGGGAAAACGGTGGGTGGCAAGAAGTCGCAAGTCCGGGTTCGTTCGGAACTTACCCGTACTTTCCCGTTCAGAGGTGAGGAGGGTCTCTTCAGGATTTTAGATTTCGCCCTGAAGGTTCTCGGAGCGTCGGGTCTTCTCTACGTCAGGGGAGAGCGGCGCTTCGTGCGGGGTGCCGGTTTTCTCCAGGACGTGGAGAACCTTGTAGGATCCTGCACCCTTCGGCGTGGAATGGTCAATTCGCTTCGCTTCCGGCGGTTTGTTATCGCACGGGAGGCGGAGCTTTTCGTCTTCTGGGAGGAAAACAGGAGGCGGACTTTCCCTCTTCAGGTCCTCTCCCTGGTTGTGCGTCTCCTGGAGCTTTTTGAGCGTCTGGACCATGCGAGGAAGCGCTGGCTCTGGCTCTTTGACGGAAATCCCGATCTCCTCTTTTTCCTCGATGAGCAGGGACGCATTCTTGAAGTCAATGCCCGGGGAGAGCGGATCCTGGGGCAGAGAAAGGAAGACCTTGTGGGGAGAGCCATTGCCGAGTACATCGGTGAGGAGACCTGGTGGCTCCTTAAGGAAGAAGCCCAGGGGAGTCGAGGACCAAGCGAGAATTGAGCTCACCCTTTCTCGTCCTGGAACTCACCTTGCACACTTTGAGGCCCTGCTTTTTG
>APKF01000206.1 GCA_000353875.1 Candidatus Caldatribacterium californiense OP9-cSCG
GCAAAGACGTGGTACCCCATCGTCGACTACGAGAAGTGCACAGGCTGTATGACCTGCGTGAACTTCTGCCCCCATGGAGTGTACAGGGAGAACGGAGGGAAACCCGAGGTGGTCAACCCTCTGGAGTGTGTGGAGTTCTGCCGGGGATGCCAGAAGCTCTGTCCGGCTGAGGCAATAAAGTACTTTGGAGATACCAAGTAGAGGAGGTGCGTACCATGGCAAAGAAGGGTGTCATTCTCTGTGTCTGTCAGGGAACTTGCCCGTCGTTCCATCAGATGAACGTCTTCGAGGTGCTCAACGCCCTACGGCGGGAAAAGCTCGTCGATTTCGTCGGTATCCATCCGCAGCTCTGTGCCTCTGACGGAGATGTTTTCTGGGAAGTCTTCCTGAAGGGAGCAGACGATGTGGAGAAGCTCGTTGTTGCCGGGTGTAACGCGGACATGCAGAGGAAAATGTTCCGGGACGCCTTTGAGAAAACCGGCTTTGCGAAAGAGAAGCACGTCGGCGTTGACATCAGGAATATGACCACAGAGCAGGCGGTGGAAGCCATAAAGTCGGTCCTGTAAGCCTGTCCGGGGCTTTGCACCCCGGATAGGCGATTTGTAGGTCAACCGCGCCTTCCTCCCCAGGCTTGAAAGCCGGGGCTTCCGGTGCGGGAAGAGGGACGGTGAAACCCTGTTCCTTTCTCCTCGTATAGAAAGTTAGGGCGTTATGCGGGTCGAAGAGCTTTTCAAGGTTCTCTCCTGCCGGTGGCGTATAGCCATCGTCAAGATGGTTGCAGAACAACCGCTCTGTCAGTGTGAGATAGAGCGCATGTTGCCTATCGACAAAACGAACCTCTCGCGCCATGTGAAGTCGCTCCGAATGGCGGGGATTATTGAGGAGGAGATTCAGGGTCCGGCAAAGCGCATCTCCCTCAAGGATCCCCGAGTCCTCGAGCTCCTCGCCCTTGCTGAGGCCATTGCGGGGGGTGCCGTTGCGGTATCCAGGGAGGAAACGCCATGAAGAAACCCGTGCTTTTTCTTCTCCTTGCGGTTGGTGCAGGATGTGTGGTTTTCGCCCTTTTTGCTGGATGCCAGCTCCTTTCGGGGACGCCTGTGGATATGCGGGTGAAGGATTTCACCCTGCCGCTCCTTTCGGGGGGAACGGTGCGGCTCTCATCATACCTCGGGCAGCCAGTGCTCCTTGTCTTCTTCACGCCTTCCTGCGTAAAAGAACGGAGCAGGTCTTCGTGTTCAGCGATGACCGAGTAATCCCAGTCTATGGGGAGAGGAGGCATTTGCACAACCCTCTGAAAGGCCTCATAGATGTAGTACACGGGGACGTTAAAGAGCAACCCCACCAAAGTTGCGTAGGCCCCCTCCGCCTTGAATCCTCCCGTGGCATTGATGAGCACCTCCCGGCCCCGGGCTTGCTCTTCCCTGATACAGGCCACCAGAGCCCCCACAAGCGCACGCAGACCCAGGCGGAAGTCCGCCTCCCGGTACGAGAGGTCCCTGACGCACACCATCCTCGTCTCGTGCCCCCGGTTTTCAAAGAACTCGGCAAGAGCCCAGGCACAGAGGTGACTTTCAGGGGTTTCGGAGTGGAGGAACACCAGTGCGTCGTCTTCCCGGAGCAGATGACACAGCGCGTTCGTCTCCGCCGAGGCCTTTCGCAGGTCCGTGAGGGCAAGGAACCGGATGAGTTCTGCCACGTCCGGGGAACCGGAAGGCGATGCATTCCTCACAAGGGAAGTCCCCACCGTATTCAGAATGGTCCTCACCAGGTTTCACCCCTCTCTATCCCTGGCTCCATTATACCCTCTATAGAGAAAGGTCCGGAACTCCCGGGAAAACGAACTCAACCTCTCTGAAGAAGCTCACAGAGGCCTGCTCGATGCATCCTGAAAGTTCCCGAATTGCTGGCAGAAGGAAGCCCTGGGAGTGGGTCGATATGAACCTATGTGTTTGACACCTTAAGTCCATGAGGCATACTATACTCAGAGGGAAGATTCCCGGAAAGAAGGTGGGAAAATGACCCGTGAAGAACGAGTGCTTCGGACCATATCCCGTCAGGAGATAGATTACCTCCCAAGCCAGATATACTTTGCTTCTCAGACCACCAAAGAGAAACTGCAAAACGTGCTTGGGTTCTCCTCTCCTCAAGACCTTGAAGCATACCTTGACAACCACCTCTACCTGACGTTCACCATGGACGACGTCTTCCGCTACCGGGAGGACCATGAACTCCTGAAGAGAGCTGAGGAGATGGGCTTTGCCCGGGTGGACTGGGAAAAGGGGATTGCCTACGACCGCTGGGGCATTGGCTTTGACATGTACTCTGATGGGTTCTGCATCCGCCACTTCCCCCTCCAGGATGAGGATGCCCTTAAGAAGTTCGAACCCCCGGACCCGACAAAACCTGGCCTTCTTGCTGTGGCCACCGAGGACCTGAAGCGGTACTCCGGAGACTACCTCGTTGTCTGCACCGGGTACCACGGCATCCTCGAGAAAGCCTGGGGACTCCGGGGATTCGAAACATTCATGCTCGATCTTGCCTTAGGTACGAAGGATATCGAGCGGCTCCTTGACGCCATCACCGAGTACAAGGTCGAAGTCGCCCGACAAGTCGTCCAGGCAGGGTTCAGGTGTGGTCACACCGGGGATGACTTCGGCACTCAGCGGGGACTCCTCATCTCCCGGGACACCTGGAGGAAGTACTTCAAACCCCGCTGGGCCAAGGTATGGAGGGTGTACAAGGATGCTGGCCTCCCGGTAATTCATCATTCCTGCGGCAACATCACTGAAATCATCGGAGATATGATCGACATCGGCCTTGACGTCCTTGAACCGGTGCAGCCGGTCATGGACCTTGCCTACCTCAAGAGGGAATTCGGGAAGTACATCACCTTCTACGGAGGTATCGACACCCAGGAACTTTTGCCCTATGGTACGCCTGATGAGGTGAAGACCATGGCCAGGGAAACCATACGAATCCTGGGGAAGGGTGGAGGGCTCATCATTTCTCCGGCCCAGGAAATCATGCGGGATGTCCCCATTGAGAATGTGATGGCACTGGTTGAGACCATCAGGGAGGAACGGGGAGCAGTTCTCAGGGAGTGAGCGGAGCTACTTTATCGCTCCGAACGTCAGACCCCTCACCATCCATTTCTGGATGAAGAAGGTCAGAACAACAACCGGGATCAGAATGATGGTCCCGGCAGCACACATACCACCCCAGTCGATGAAAAATTCTCCGACAAAATCAAAGAGGCCCACCGGAAGCGTACGGGAAGCAGGTGTACGGGTCAGAATCAGGGCGATGGCAAATTCATTCCAGCTCAGGAGGAGCGAAAAAATGGCGCTGGCGGAAATCCCGGGGGCTGCAAGAGGAATGTCCACTTTCCACAGGGCCTGCCAGCGCGAGCATCCATCGATGCGAGCGGCCTCCGAGAGCTCAGCCGGGATATCGGCAAAAAACCCCTCCATGAGCCAGATAACAAAAGGCGTGTTCAGCATTGTGTAGGTCAGGATAAGGCCGGAGAGAGTGTTCACAAGCTGGACCCTTTTGAAGAGCACAAGCAGAGGAAGCCCGAGCGCCAGTCCCGGTATGGCTCGCATGAGAATGACGCTGAGGAAAAGGTTCCTTTTGCCACGGAACTCGAATCTCGAGAAAGCGTATCCAGCAAGCGTCCCCAGCACGATGGAAAAGAAGCCGCTCGACAGCGCAACCAGAAAAGAATTGCGGAAGTATTCCCGGAAAGGGAGGGAAGCCTCCTCATGAGGGCTGCCAAAGAGCTTGATGTACGAGGACAGGGTGACCTCCCGGGGGAACCACACAGGGGGGAAAGCATTAATCTCCCGCCCGACCCGAAAGGAAGTCTGCACCATCCAGTAGGTCGGGAAGAGGAGAATAACAAGGACAATCACGGCAAAAACGGTGCACAGTGCTGCCACAACCCTCTCTCTTTTCCTGCGAGATTTCACCCTTCTACGTCCTCCCTTTGAGAAGCTGACGGTAGAGGTACACTGCAAAACCAACAGTTAACACCATATCGATGAAGGAAATCGCCGCTCCATAGGCAAACTGGTAGTCCACGATTGCCCTTCGAAAGGTGTACGTTCCCAGAATTTCCGTGGCATATGCTGGTCCACCACCGGTCATAAGCATGATGAGGTCAAAAGCCTTTCGCCCTGCGTCGAGCGAGCGAATGGTCATGGCGATGAAAATGAGGGGGCGGAGCATCGGGAGGATAACATACCGGAAACGCTGCCACGGGCTTGCTCCATCGACAAGGGCCGCCTCAAGCGGCTCAACAGGGAGCGAGAGGAGACCGGCGAGGAAAACAACCGCCGTAAAGGGCGTATTCTGCCAGATATCGGCGAACATCACTGCAGGCATCGCCGTTTTCGTTCTCACAAGCCACCCAATGGGGCGATCGATAATACCGAGGGAAAGGAGAATGTTGTTGAGGAGGCCAAACTGGTCGTTGAAAAACCAGCGAAACTGAAGCCCCACAAGGATGGGAGGGAACATCATGGGAATCATGAAAAGCGTTCTCAGTATCCCCTGGCCACCTGAAGCCCGGTTCAAAAGAAGGGCTACAAGAAGACCAAGGACAAGTTCAACGTTGACCACCACGACCATGAAGAGAAGGGAATTCTTCAGAGCCACCCAGAAGGCGGGGTCATGGAGCACTTCCCAAAAGTTTTGGAAGCCAACAAAACGGAGGCTCTGAGCCTTCAAGAGGTGGAAAGACGTGAGGCTCAGGAAGAAGGAGTACACCAGGGGAAAGACGATGAGGAGAAACGTCCCGATAACGCTTGGCAGGATGAGAACATAGGGGAAATAGCGTTCGCTGTGTGTACGCATGGTTCCTGAAAAAGGCCCGCCAGTGGCGGGCCTTTTTCTTACCTCCCGAGAATTTTTCTGACCTTTTCTGCCGCAATGTCAAGGGTTACCTTGACATCCCGTCCCTCCACAAGGGACTTCTGCAGCTCAGGCCATATGGCGCTCACAATCTCCTGGTACTCAGGAATCTTGGGCGGAGGCACGAAGCCTGCGAGTTCCTGTTCCAAAAGCTCAAGGCGCTTCAGGTCAAGGGGGTCACCGGTTTTGGCCACGTCTTCCTTCAGCCTCTGGTACGCGGAGATGCTGGTTGGCAAGAATCCCCCTTCTTTTGCCTCAAAGTACAGGTTGTCGCCAGAGGTCAGGAACTTTACAAGCGCCACAGCGGCTTCGGGGTTCTTCGTAGACTTTGCAACGGCAAACCCGTGGCTTCCTCCCCAGATCTTCGCATACCCGGCTGGACCCACAGGATACGGTGCGAGGCCGAATTTCCCTGCAACCTTGGACTCCTTGGGGTCCTTCATCATGGTGTACCATCCCGGCCAGTCGAAGTAGAAAGCAATGAGCCCGTCGCGGAAAGCCTTGGCCACTTCGTCCCAGCGGTAGTTGGGAACTCCTTCGGGTGTCGCCTTCTTATGGTAGTACAGGTCAACGAGGAGCTGAAGCGCTTTCTGCCCCGGTTCCTGGTTGAAGATGACGTTGCCTTCCTCGTCAAAGAAGTTGCCACCTGCCGAGAGCAGGAGCTCGTAGAAGGTCCCCACAAGGGGTTCTTCCCCACCCGTGAAAACAAAACCGTAAAGGTTAGGTGGCCGGGTGAAGAACTCTGCAACGTCAAGGAGCTCCTGCCAGTTCGTGGGTGGACGGAGATCATACCCGTACTTTGCCTTAAAGGCTTCCTGCTCTCTGGGATCTTCAAAGAGGTCAGTCCGGTAGTACATAATGCGCACATCGGTATGTCTTGGAAGCATGATGAGTTTCCCGTCGACAGTACTTGCTTCTATGGTCGATGGGGTGAAGTCCTTCAGGTCCTCAGGGGTCAGGTACTCGTTCAGGGGTAGCAGGAAATCCTTCTGTCCCGGTGCAAAGGTGGTATGGGTGCTGATAACATCAATGTCTCCCCCGCTTGCGAACTCCTGAGCCACCCTCTTGTTGAGCTCAAAGTGGCTCAGCTTCGCGGCAATGTTCACCTTGGCCCCGGTCTGTTCCTCAAACTCGGGGATTTTCGTGTAGAGTTTCTCGTAAGCTCCGCCGCCGATGAAGTAAGCATTCAACACAACACCTTCAAAGGGCTTCTTCTCCTGGGCCATCGCCGAAAGGGAGAAAGGCACCACAAGGGAGAAGACCACCAAAGCCACAAGGAACCTCCTCACGACCATACGTCTCCCTCCTTTTTGAGGTTCGTAATTGTATTGTACTACAGCGCTCACCTTTAAGAGGCCGGCGAAAGACAGAAAATCGGCTCAGACACCCGAGGAAAGGAAAGAGCCATTCTCTTCAAACGCATGGGCTTTACGCCATTCGATGGGGCTCAGCCCCGTCAGTTTCCGGAATGCCTTGGAAAATTGCTGGACACTCCCAAACCCAAGCCGCAACGCAACATCCGTCACACTGTATTCGCTGTGTAAGAGCATGCATTTGCTCCTTTGAAGGCGTAGCGTCATGAGGTACTTTTTCGGGCTTACCCCAACATACCGCTTAAAGAGTTCCCGAAAATGCTGCGGCGAAAGGCCCACCTCATGGGCAAGGTCCTGGATACGAATGTCATCCTGATACCGGCTGTGGATGATCTGCAGTGCTTTTTCCACCATCCTCCCCTGGTGAGGGCTCACATAAGGCCCAATACTCCTTGAGGCACTCCGCAGAAGAAGGACCAGAAGCTCCGACAAGAGGGCTTTGCACTGGATACCTGCAAAAGGCAACCCCCCTGCGATCTCTCTCTGGAGCTTATGGCAGATGTCCAGGAAAAGGCTCACCTCAAGCTCAAAGAGCGAAAAGCGGCCAATAGGGGGAGCATTCCTCAGCTGCCGGAGGAGATCCCGCTCAAGCTCCAGAAACTGGACAACAACAAAAGCAACTCCCGACGAAGCGTCTGCGGTGAAACCATGAGGTACGCCTTTGGGGAAGAAAAAGACATCGCCAGAGCGGAATCGAAGTGACCGTTCTCCAACCTGGATTGTGCATTCGCCCATTCGCACAAGGCCAATCTCGTGTTGCGCGTGGCGATGTGGTGAAATCGACCACCCGGGAGGATACGGCGGTTCAAGAATAACTGCGTATTCATAAATTGGCTGAGACAGGACACGGGCCATGTAAACTCTTTTTTATTCTACAACGAGGCTTTCCTTTTTGACAACTCAACCAGCGAAATGCTGTTGCGCAGAGTTCAGGAATTGCGTTACCCTTAACCGGGAAAATACCACCGGGAGGGGAGTATATGTTGATCGGCATTAACGGAGAGTTTGTCCGGCACAGCGACAAATCCTTCGAGTACGCCGTCGAAGCCGCGGCAAGAATGGGTTACGAAGCCTATGAACCAGTGCTGATTGATGGAAGGGACCTCTTTTCAGAAGCAGGGTACTACCACGGGATCAGCATGGATGAAGACGCTCTCTATTACAAGGACTTCATCGAGTCGCGAGGGCTACGGATCTCAGGGGTTTCGGCTCATGCTCCGCTCATGCGACCTGATGTCGGTGTTCCTTTCCTCCGCCGGGCAATTCGGTTTGCATACCAGCTTGGTGCTCCGGTGGTGAACACCGACGAAGGCCTCCGGCCGAAGTGGATGAGCGAAGAAGAAGCTTTTCAGATCATGAAGTACAGCCTTACCGTAGTCCTTCAGACGGCTGAACGCTACGGAATCTACATCGGTATTGAGCCGCACAACGAATTCACCACGAACCCCAAAACTATGGAGAGAATTCTCGAGCTTGTGGATTCACCCTTCCTGCGGGTGAACTTTGACACTGGAAACTCTTATCTCAGTGGTCATGACCCGTATGAAGCTCTGAAAGCAGTTGCCCACAAGGTCGTCCACGTTCACGCAAAAGACATTGGAGGAACGTTGCTTGACGAAAAGGGCAAGGTCTATGGTACACCTGTTGGAGTTGCCTGTGGAGAAGGAGTTATCGACTGGGAAAAGGTCATGCTCATACTGAAAGAGGCCGGTTATAAAGGCGTATTGAGCGTTGAATGTGGCACCGAAGAACAGGCCCAGAAGAGCCTGGAACACCTGAAAAACCTCCGCCGGAAACTCGGCTTAGGGGTGTGAATTCCCGGTGCCAGAACGGGAAGTTCTCCTTTCGGTGAACGAAATCTCCAAAAGTTTCCCTGGTATTCTCGCCCTGGACTCAGTCTCCCTTGTGCTTTATGCCGGTGAAGTCCACGCACTTATAGGAGCCAACGGGGCTGGTAAATCCACGCTGGTGAAAATCATCGCGGGTGCCCTGCAACCGGATCGCGGGAGCATCACGATTGGTGGGAAGACTTTCCGGGCCCTTACGCCCCTTCTGGCACGGAAGGTGGGAATAGCCGCCGTGTACCAGGAACAGCAGCTTGTTCCGGATCTCACCGTCGCCGAAAACATTTTCCTGGGTAAGGAACCCAAAACGGCTCTCGGGCGTGTTGATTACCGGCGAATGCTGGCAGAAACCGGAGAGCTCATTCAGGCCTATGGATTAAGTATTCAACCGAGCGACACCGTGGGAGAGCTTCCTCTCGCCCAGCGACAGGAGGTGGCAATTCTCAAGGCCTTGAAGGAACAGGCAAGGGTCCTTCTTCTTGATGAACCCACAGCAGCGCTCACCGGTCCACAGGTAACCTTTATGTTCCGCCTCATTGAGCAGCTCCGAAAGCAAGGTATTGGCATTCTCTACATTTCCCACCACATCGATGAAATCCTTTCCATTGCGCAGAGAATCACCGTTTTGCGGAACGGAAAGAACGTCGGGACCTTCCTCACCGAAGGTGTTACGAAAGAAGTGCTTATTGAGAAAATGGTAGGAAGACGTATTGCAAGGGAATCGGGTTTTTCTCGAGAACCATCGGGTGGGGTTGTCCTCGAAGTACAGCGCCTTGCCGTTGAGAGCGGAATAGAAAATGTGAGTTTTCTCCTTAGAGAACGGGAAATACTCGGACTCTCGGGTGCTGCGGGATCCGGGTGTCGGGAAATTCTCCGAAGTATTGCCGGCCTGCTTTCTCCTCGCAAGGGGGAGATAAAACTCTTTGGAAAACCTTTCCGTCCCCGAGGAACTGCTGATGCAATTCAGCGGGGAGTTCTCTTCATGCCCGAGGACATGCGAAAGGAGGGCCTTGTTCTTCCTCTCCCCTTTCCGAGAAACATCACTCTTGCCAAACTCCGGAAAGTTACGTCCCGGGGTGTCATTGTCCCTGCTAAGGAAATCCAGGCAGTGCAACCTTACATAGCCTCACTTCGTATAGTTGCCCCGTCTTTATGGGCCGAGACTCGCGTACTCAGCGGAGGGAATCAGCGAAAAGTCCTCCTTGCCAAGGCCCTCTTTACCGACGCCAAAATCTGGCTCCTTGAGGACCCCACCCAGGGAGTTGACGTAGAAACGCGCCAGGAAATCCACCGCCTGCTCATCGAGGCAAGAAATGGCGGGAGAAGCATTCTTCTTTTCTCCTCCGACCTCGAAGAACTCCTCACCATCTCCGACCGTATCATGGTCATGCACAAAGGAACACTTGTCAAAGAAGTGGATAACCCCGCAATGGTAACCGCACAGGAACTCCTATCCATGACCTTAGGAGGGTAGGAAAAAATGGGCAAAGCCCTTCTGACCCTTTTCGGCGGAAGAAATGTGCTGGTGCTCGTCCTTCTCGTCCTCGCCCTTATCACAGGTATAGTGAATCCCAGGTTCCTGACCCTCCAGAACGCACTCAATATCATGCTTCAGGTCTCGGTTCTCGGCATCGTCAGTACTGGTGCAACAATCCTCCTCATTTCGGGAGGGCTGGACCTCTCCGCAGGAAGCCTGCTATCGCTCAGTGCCTACATAGCCGGCCTGGTCATCCTTCGGTTCCGGTCGCTCCCCCTTGCCATTCTCCTCGCATTCTGCACCTCTGTAGGATTTGGGGCCTTTAATGGTCTTTTGGCTGCGACCGAGCGAGCTCATCCCTTCATCATTACCCTTGGCATGATGACCTTCCTCCAGGGCGTTGCTATCGCCATTAGCCGGGGAAGCCCCATTAACGGCATGGGTGGACTTTACGAGGCCATTGGCATTCGAGACTTCCTTCGTATCCCCCTGCCGGTTTTCGTGTTTCTTACCGTTCTGGTCGTCGCAGATATCTTCCTGCGTTACTTTCCCCTGGGAAGATACGCTTACGCCATCGGAGGCAACCAGGAAGCCTCGCGGCTTTCTGGAATCCGTGTGGGAAGGGTAAAGGTCATCCTCTATGCACTCAATGGAGTGTGTGTAGGCATTGCCGCCATCGTCCTCAGTGCCATTCTGGACTCAGCGCTCCCAACAATGGGGAGTGGGTATGAGCTCCGGGCCGTTGACGGCAACGGTCATAGGGGGAACTCCCCGTTTTTGGGGGAAGGGGAAGCGTCTGGAGAACGCTTCTTGGGGGTGCTGCTAC
>APKF01000207.1 GCA_000353875.1 Candidatus Caldatribacterium californiense OP9-cSCG
AGGTCCGCAAAGAACTGATTGATTTCCGCCCCGATGGTGGCTACCGTCCCCGGGGGAAAGGTCCCCGAAGTCATGGAACACCCGGCCACCAGAAAGAGCACAAAGAGCGTGGCGATGGCAAAGTATTTCACAGCTACTCCTCCTTTTTGGGGGTATCCTCCTCAAGGGGGAACCCCTCCTGAATGGCCAAAATCACCAGCTTCACCCGGTCTTCAAGGTTGAGCTTGGTGAGGATATTGGTCACGTAGTTCTTCACCGTTTTCTCACTTAGGAAAAGCTCCTGAGCAATCTCCCGATTGTCCTTTCCCTGGACGATGAGACGCAACACCTCCTTTTCCCTTGGGGTAAGCTCGCCAAAGGCTTTCGAACCACCCTGCCTTGCCTTTGACCGCCCTTTTTCGGCGAGATACCCCATCATCTCCCCACCGATCACGGTATCGCCCTGTAGAGCCGCTTGGATGTCACGCGTGATTTTCGTAAACGAGGAACTCTTGAGGATGTACCCCTGTACCCCGAAGGACAGGGCCTTGAAGAGGCTCTCACCCGAAGCATCCATAGTGAGGATGAGAACCCTTAAACCAGGCATCTTCTCCCGAAGTGCCTTCACCACCTCGAGGCCGCCAAGACCCGGGAGATGGAGGTCTACGAGGGCAAGATCGGGCTTCTCCTGCGGGATTCCCCGTACCGCTTCCTCCCCGCTTGCGTAGAGCACACAGCGGCCAATCCCCGACTCTTCGAGGAGGCTCCCCAACCCCTCGGCAAAGAGCACATGGTCATCCACGATGGCGATTTTCGGAAGCTTTTCATCTCCCATAAAGCGGTACCATCACCTTCACCGTTGTCCCCCGGCCCCTCCCTGAGCGCACCCGCAAAACCCCCTTCTGGAGCAGTACCTGCTCCCGCAAAAGGTCAAGGCCGTGGCCGTATTTACTCTCTCTGGTCTCTTCCATACCCTGGCCGTCATCGTGGAAGAGCAAGTACACCCTACCCTGGCTCAGGCCTATTTTGACCACCACATTCCTGGCCTGCGCGTACTTCAGGGCGTTGTTCAGCGCCTCCGCAGTGACCTGCAGGAAGAGCTCACGGATTCCTGGAGGCACAAGGTACTCGGGAATGCGCATCGTGACCCTGTGGTGGATTCTCTGGGTGCCCAGCGCAAGGCGGCGTTCAAGAGCCTGCACCAGGGTCTCTACGAAACCCTTCCTCTCCTCAACGCTTTCCCAGAGTGTCCGGAGGACATCCCGGGACTGCAGAAGGCAGCGGTGCACTGCAGCGCCTACCCTTTCGAGGATGGCCGTAACATTTCGGCGCTCCATTTTGCCCGAAGAGAGCTTTCGCCGGAGGACCTCGAGGTAGAGCTCAACGCCCGCCAGGTCCTGGGTGAGGGTGTTGTGGATTTCCTGGGCAATCCTCAGTCGTTCCTGCCTGCAGGCAGCGGTTTCGGCCGCTTCAGAGAGAAGGCGGTTCTCAACGAGAACCCCACTAAGGCCAAAAAGAAGCGCAAGCGCGGCTTTCACTTTCTCTGCGAGGGGCTTTTCAAGAAAAAGGACCATAACCCCGAGAACCCTCTGGCCGGAAACCACAGGGTAGATAGCGGCCAAACGCAGGGAATGGCGCAGTCCCTGTGGTTCTTCCCCAGGCTCCATAAAGAGGGGGTGTTTTCTCTGCCATGCTTCTCGCACTGCAGGAAAGAGAGCACTCTGGTTCTCCTCCCAGCTTGCAAGAAGGGCATCGCCCCAGGGGGAAAAGACCAGAGGGACTTCAGAGAAGGGGGGAACCAGAAGCACAAGAAGAGGAGCCCGGGTGGCGGCAAAGGCAGCCACGACAGTTCTTCGCAGAATCGATGCCACATCTTCCGAGAGACCACCGAGAAAAACCAGAAGCCCCCGCTCAAGCTCTGGAACACTTGCTACGCCGCTTTCCCCAAGGCGGAAGGCCACCTCCCAGGCCAGAAGCTGCGCTGAGACAACCTCCTCACTGTTGAAAGCCCGATCTTTCCGGTTGAGGGAGAGGAACCCAAAGATTTCCCCCGAGCCGGTCAAAAGAGGAAGGCAAAGGGCGTACGGTTCCCTTCCGCGGGGAAAGGGAGCATGCCCCGGAAGGGTCCCTTTCCCATCAATCTGGACTGCGCACTTTTCCCGAAGCACAGCAGCCGCAACGCCTCTTTTTGCGCTGAACCCCTTCCGTATCCTCCCAGGCCAGAGACCCACCGAGGCCACTACCTGGAACCGCTCCCCGCAAAGTACGGCAATGGTTCCCGAAGAAGCGTGGAATCCCCTCAGCGCCTCCTGCAGGACTTCCAGGATTTCATGCTCTCCTTCCACAGAGCCCTCCAGTTTTTCCTGCAAAGAACGGGACTCTTGCCCATACGTAAAGGACCGAAGGCTCTTTCCTGAGAAACCCAGAGCGTGCTACCCTCAAGGAAGCATACAGAAAGGAAAGGGAAACGGTGAAAGATGCCACCAGGGTGTTCCTCGTCGACCACAGCCCCATCTTCATCGAGGCTTTTGCCTTCCTCTGCCGGGAAGAACCTGGGGTTACCCTCGTCGGGTTCTCAGAGGAGGGGAAGAATGCCCTGTCGGAGATTCTGCGGGCAAAACCCGATGTGGTCTTCGTCGATGCCCAGCTTCCCGACGTCAACCCGTTGCACTTTGTGCGGGCCGTAAAAGAGGCCTGCGCCATAACCACGGTCATCGTCCTTTCTCTCTTTGCATCTCCTGAGCTCTCCGGGAGGGCCATCGCCAGCGGGGCCTCAGCCTTTCTGGTGAAGGGGTCTTTTGAGGAGATTCTCGCTACTCTCCAAAGGCTCTCTCCAGAGCAAAACCGTGGATCCTCTTTTCATTCTACCCGGGACTCTCAGGGAGATCCATAGGCCACAATACCTATTTTGCCCTGCCGAAGGCCCTATTTCCCCCCATCCCCCACCGTGTGGTACAATAGAGGAAACTCGCTCAAGAAGGAGGAACGTCTATGCACCGAGGTACCTTTTTCCTTGCCCTCATCCTGGGACTTGTGGTCCTTTTTGCGCTTTCTGGATGCTGGTGGTTCGAGGGTTTCCCCACGCCTTCGCCCTCGTCCCCCTCACCATCACCCCTTCCCACAAACACCGATATGGACAGGAAGGACTTTACCATGTTCAGCCTGGAAGGCGGCACCATTACCCTCTCATCCTTCAAGGGGAAGCCGGTGCTCCTTGTGTTCTTTTCGCCCGGGTGCT
>APKF01000208.1 GCA_000353875.1 Candidatus Caldatribacterium californiense OP9-cSCG
ACCTGGGGGGAAGTCATTGCGAGCCTCGCTTGTTCGTCTGGCGAAGCAATCTCAAAGCTGGACTGCTTCGCTTCGCTCGCAATGACAAACGGGATGTCACTGCGAGGTCGTGGTTTCGTTTCCGAAGCAGTCTCTTTCCCCAAAAGGCGAGATTCCTCACCACTTCGTGGTTCGGAATGACGGGCGAGAAGGCCGTCACTGCGAGGTCGTTGTTGTGTTTCTGAGGCAGCATCAACCTGAAATGCCCGGAAAAGGCTCGACAAAAAGGAAGGGCTTGGTTTTTATGCTTCTTTTAAGCTGTGGGCAAGCTCGCGTAAAAACTCGCTGAAACTACCAATTTCTCCCTGGAAGGCCCGGTACGTACCCTCCAGGTCCTCAAGGAGGGGACGCATCCTTTCCCACTCCAGGAGATACCCGTAGACATTCCGGAACACGTGCCGAAACCTCAGGTACACCTCGAGCTTCTTTTTGAGTTCCTCAGAAATCACCGTAGGGCGGATCTCAGGAATGGCTATACTCATCCTGAAAAGGAGCCTTTTGTGCCACCCGGGGTCTTCCGTTTCCCTCACCCCATCGATGTCCCGGGAAATAAGCTCAAAGACATCCTCGATGATGGTATAGAAATCATGAAGCAGGCTCCCCAGTCCTCTGAGGGCAAAGCGGTCAGGTTCTTGAGAGGTGTAGCAGGCAATTCTCTCCCTGGCCTCATCGACCACGGTCTCTAGGGAACGCAAGAGGCTCTCGATTTCCCCAAGAAGCGAAAGCACCGCTTCCCTCTTCCCCATAGAGCAGGACCCCATTCCTCAGGATAGTCTCTTTGAGCGAAGGAGAGCACACGTCAAGGTCCACAAGGTCTACCTCGAAATCGTCTATCCGGTTGACCTCGGCAAGAAGGCGGAAGTACTCTCCGGGAGGAATGCCCTCGGCCGCCAGGTCGATGTCCGAGGAGGAGCTAAAACCGCTCCGGTGCCCCAGCGAAAAAGCCAGCGACCCAAAGAGGTACACCCTTTTGGCCTTCCCCTCTTCAACCAGAAACTTTGCAGCAGCAAGAGCCACCTGGAGGGCCTTCAACGCCCTCTTTCTCTCCTCTTCCTCCTCGGCCTGCATTCTCCTTTTCCAGGCGCAGAGATATGGGGCAATGTCAGGCGCTTTCACAGAACCCATTATATCACAGCCGGATGCGTCCGGCTTTCTGCTCCCTGGAGCCCTGAGGTGTGTTCAGGGTGCAGAACACCGGTTGAGGGATGAGACCATTTGGGATTCCTCGCCGCTTTGCATTTTCAGAATAACCCCACCGTGGTCAGGGTGGTCCTTGAGGTGGGGTACCTCACTGCCGCTTCGCACCTTTGCAATAACCCCCATTTGGTCACTGCGAGCCTCGCTTTTTTGTTTGGCGAAGCAGTCTCAGAGGTTCCTCGCCGCTTTGCGGCTCGGAAGGACCGAAAAAGAATGACTCGGAAAGACAAAAAGCGGCAAAACAACCTCAGGGGTCTGAAACCTCTGTCGGCCGCCCTACGAGGTCAAAAAGTAAGAAGCATCGCAAGCCCCGCTGTGGTATCATGGTATACGCTGGGTCCCGTCAAGGGGAAACCCTCAAAGTCTGGGTGATTTACCCGCCGGGAGGATGGCAGTGGGAAAATTCTCCACGCATCTCTGGACGAGGTTGCTTGAGGAAAAGCGCAAAAATCGAGAAAGAGAGAGAATGGAAACCCTCGAAAATGCTCGCAGAAGCCTCAGGGAGTATTTTTCTTCGAAAAAGGTTCAGGCGGTGTACCTCTGCGGTTCTCTCACAAGAGAAGAGGAATTTGGTTCCCTCTCGGATGTCGACGTGGCGGTGGAAGGTCTCGAAGAAGATTACTTTGCAACGCTCTGTGAGCTTGAAGAGCTCCTGAAAAGGAACATCGACCTTATAGAGCTCAGGAGGTGTCCCTTCAGGGAACGCATCCTCAAGGAGGGTGTAAGAGTACTGTGAGTAGGGGAAGAATCGCACTCCTTCTTGCCTACCTTGAAGAACAGTGGAAGGTGCTTGAGAGGATATACGCCGGGCTTCAGGGGCTCAGTATACAAGACGAAAAGGACACGGTTTATGCAGGGTACCTCCTCCATAACTTCTACACTGCTTTCGAAGACCTCATGAGAGAAGTGGCCAGAACCTTTGAAAACACCGTGGATGACACTGCACGATACCACCGGGAACTTTTGAAGAGGATGAAGCTAAACGTGGCTGGTATCCGCCCGGCGTTCGTCTCTGAGGCATCCTTCAGAATTCTTGATGAACTCCGTGCCTTCCGGCACGTCTTCCGGCACGCCTATGGTTATGAGCTGGAGAAAGAAAAAGTGGAGCATCTGGTGAAGAAGCTGAAGGAGGGTATCGACAGCATCAGAAAAGACGTCGACGCTTTCAGGGCATTCCTCGAGGAGGAACTGAATCCCTCTCCACCTGAGAGCACAGATACCTCCAAGCACCAATGACTTCAGACACCATGCCTTTACACCGGACATCCCGGTTTCCCAAGGACACCCTGAACGCCTTTCAGGGAAAAGTGGTCATGGTACATCGAGTCCACCGCGAAGTTCTATCTCACTCCCAGAGTGATCCTGAGACTGCTGCG
>APKF01000209.1 GCA_000353875.1 Candidatus Caldatribacterium californiense OP9-cSCG
CCGCAGGGCATCACCAAGATAGCTCAGGGGGAAAAGGCGAACCACGAAGCGCAGCGACTGGGGCATCATCTCCGGGGGGAAAGAAAATTCCCGAGAGGAACATCATGGGGAATTGCACCATCTGCACAAGGCCTGAGGCGCTCTCCACTGTTCTCGCAAAAGAGGTGAGGAGATACCCCAGGCTCACAAACGTTGCCGAGCCAAAGAGCACCCAGGAAAGCAGGGGCAGGAGCGCTCCCATATAGCGAACCTGGAAAAATGCCCATCCTGCGGCAAGAATCACCACCGTCTGGAGCAGAGCAATCCCCACCCGCATGGTAACCTCGCTCAAAAGAAGCACACTCCTTTGAACCGGTAAGGCAAAAAGATACCTCGTGACCTTTTTCTCCCGGAGTTCCACAAAGTCTAAAGACCCAAAAAGCCCAAGCTGCATCAGAGCCATGGCCAGAACCCCCGGAAGGAAGTACTCGATCTGGCGAAACCGTGGAAAAGCCAGCGTTCGTACCGTAACATCGACAGGAGAAAGCAGACCATGGCGCTTCAGCTCTTTTTCAAGAAACATGCCCCGCAGCACCCCTGAAAGGAACTGGGCTTTCTCGGCATGCTGCGGCGGGGTCAGAAGGACAATATTTCCCTCCTCGAACACAACAACGACGTCACGCTGTCCCCTTTTCAAGGCCTCAAGTTCCTCCTCCTGGGAACCCCGGATGATCTCCACCCCTCTCACATTCCCAAAAACCGAGAGCACAAAGGACAGACGGGCATCCTCAACCACTCCAAGTCGCACGTTCCAGGAATCCCCGGCATTGCCGAAAATCAGACCGAAAAGGAACACAAAAAGAACAGGAAAACCGAAAAACCAGAAGAGTGTCATCCGGTCACGGAACATGTTCTTGCCGTGCGCTACAAGGAAAAACCAGAATACTTTCAATCCCGAATCCTCCTCCCCGTAAGGCGCAGGAAGACATCCTCAAGCGTTGCCTCCCGAACGACCATGTTCCGCAGGGAAATCCCCCAGGCCTCTGAGAGCCGGCTGAGGGCCAGAAAGGTCTGCGCGAGGTCCTGGGTGTAGAGGGTAACCACGTCTTCATCTCTCTGTATTCGCGCTACCCCGGGGAGATCCTCGAAAAACGTGACGTCATCCAGCCCGGCAAGAGGGATTTCCAGGGCTTTCTCCTGGAAGTGCTCGGCGATGAGGTCCTTCGGTCTTCCAAGGGCGATTATCCGCCCCTCGTCCATAATGGCCACCCGGTCACAGAGGCGCTCCGCCTCATCGAGATAGTGCGTGGTGAGAAAAACGGTCTTTCCCTCCTCTCGCAGCCGCTCGATAACCTCCCAGAGCCCACGCCGGGACTGGGGGTCAAGCCCTGACGTCGGTTCATCGAGGAAGAGCGCCTCTCCATTCCCCACGAGGCCAGGGCAACGCTCAGGCGCTTGAGCTGCCCACCGCTGAGCTTCTCCACCGGGGATCGGGCCTTATCAGTCAACCCCGAAAGCGCAAGGATTTCTTCAGGGGACCTGCTTTTCGGGTAAAAGGAGCCAAAGAGCCTGAGGGTTTCAAGAACCGTCAGGCGAGGGAAGAGGTGAACGGTCTGGAGCTGTACGCCGATGCGGGATTTGATGGATAACGGGTCTTTTTCGGGGTCAAGACCAAAGAGTAAAACCTTTCCCCGGTCACGCCGCAAAAGCCCGATAACCGTCTCAACCGTTGTGGTCTTCCCCGCTCCATTGGGACCAAGAAGGCCGAAAACCTCCCCTGCTGCAACGGTGAAACTCACACCCCGAACCGCTTGAACCGGACCATAGGATTTGTGGAGGTCCTCAACAAGAAGGACGGCCACTGGATACCCCCTTCGAGGTTGTGTCCTATTCTACCACAACCCCGGGTATTTCGGTTATAATGGATAATGAAAAGAGGCCGGAAGGTTTCCGGACCTTTGGGTTTTCTATTCTGTGCTTCGTCTGGTATCCCAAAAGGGAACTGGAACGGAGGTGAAGACATTGAAGACAAAGGACATCGTCGTTTCCGCCCTTCTTGCCGCCGTTGCCATCGTCCTTGGCGCCACGGGACTGGGTTTTGTTCCTGTCCCCACTCCTGCTGGTCGGGCCACCATCATGCACATCCCCGCCATCCTTGCCGGGGTTCTCGAGGGGCCCCTTGTAGGGGCGTTCGTGGGGGGTATTTTCGGGCTCTACAGCTTCTTCACCACAGCTGTTCCCTTTCTCCGCGACCCCCTCATCGCCATCGTCCCGAGAATACTCATCGGGGTATGCGCCGCTTTTGCCTTCAAAGCGACAAGAAGTAGCGGTATTGCCGCTATTGTCGGAACACTCACCAACACCGGAGGGGTGCTCGGTCTTGCCGTCTTGCGGGGATACCTTCCCCCGAAAGTTGCCCTGGGGATTGCCGTAACACACGGGCTGCCGGAGGTTGTGGTCGCTTTCCTCCTTGTAGTGCTCATCACGCGGGGACTTGCGAGACACTTCCCGCAGCTACGTCTCCACGCCCCCGATCATCCGGTTGATGGCGATGACTCCAAGGAGAATCAGTCCCCACAGCGCACTGGCAAGGTGTGAGCTGAGGCCCAGGAGGTTGAAGCCAGTGGCCACAACCTGGAGGACAGCAACGGACACCACAACCCCGGGGATACGGCCAAAGCCTCCTGCAGGGTCCACGCCACCGAGAACACAGGCTAAAACGGTGAGGAGGAGATAGTACTCGCCGTAATCGGCCTGGGCAGCGTTGAAACGGGCAATCATCACAAGCCCTGCCACACCGGCAAGAAAGCTCGAAAGGAGATAAGTGGCGAAAAGGACCAAACCGTTGTTCACCCCTGCAAAGAGTGTGGCCACGGGGTTTGACCCAAGGAGGTACACATAGGTCCCAAAACGGGTTCGGGCAAGGAGCACAAAGAGGAACACCGCGCAGAGGAAAAAGACCACAAAGGGCATGGGAATCCCAAAAAGCGTTCCGTTCCCAAGGAAGAGGAAGCTCCCAGGAAACCCGGCGATGACATAGCCCTTTGTGAGCACCAGGGAAACCCCCCGGATGAAAATCATGAAACCCAGGGTGGCAATGATGGCCGGGACGGAAACCCAGGCAATGAGAAGGCCCTTGAGAACCCCAAAAGAAAGCGCCATGGCTAAACCAAAAGTCATGGCTCCCAGAGGGGGAACGTTCCCCCGGGTCATGGCGATTGCCGCCACAACCCCACAGAGGTTTGCCGTGGCGATGATGGAAAGGTCAATGCCCCCCGTGAGCATGGGCGTCATCTGTGCAAGAGTGAGGATACCGAGAAGGGGGAGCTGGAAGGCAATGGATTGGAGGCTATCGGGAGCAAGGAGCCTCCCTTTCGTGAGCACCCCAAGAAGGACAAGAAGGAACACCACCACCACAGAGAGCACCAAGGACTGCATTTCCCGTTTTCCTCGTGGACGTTTCATACGCCTTTTCTCCGCTTCCGCTCAAGATTCTGCTGGTAAGCACTGAGCGTCGCCGCAAGGACGATGATGAACCCCATGATGACCTGGTGCCAGTAGGCCGAAGCCTTCATGAGGATGAGGCCGTTTTTGACAAAGGCGATGAAGAGTACTCCAAGGACCACCCCAAGGGGTGACCCAGCACCTCCAAAGACGCTGGCACCACCAAGGATTGCCGCTGCCAAAACGTCAAGCTCCCTCCCCACGATGGCATTGGGCTGAATCATCTGGTTGAGCTCGGCATGGACAAAACCGGCAAGCCCGGAGAGAAAGCCGATATAGCAGTACACGAAAAGCTGGATACGGAAGATGTCGAAACCGGCCCTCCGGGCGGCTTCGCTATTCCCTCCCAGGGCGTAGATCTTGCGGCCAATGGGGAAGTACCGCAGCATAAGCCAGGTGACAACGGCAATGAGGAACCATACTACCGTGAAAATCGAAAACCCGTAATCCACGCCTTTCTCCGAGACAAGCGTCAGCACCTTCAGGCGGGCGAAATCCCGGAAAGGTGCAGGAAAACCATAAATCCACTTCCCTTTGCTTATCACCATCAAAAGGCCGTAGAAAACGTTGAGGTTCGAGATGGTGATGATGACGGGATGCACCCGTGTCCGGTTCACCAGAAAAGCGTTGAAGGCCCCCAGGGCAATGCCGATGGGAATGGGAATGAGGAAGGCCAGGAACACGCTCTCTACAGCGTACCGGGTGATGAGTACCCCCATGATGTACTGGGCTACCGTGGCAATGGCGGTGAAAGAAACGTCAATGCCTCCGGAAATCAAAACGACGAGCTTCGCCCAGCGCTACAATGCCCAGAAAGGAGTTGTTCCGCAGCACGTCGAAGATGTTCTCGAGGGTTGCGAACTTCGGGTTGAGGAGAAAGAGCACAACCGAAAGGACAAGAAGAACGCCGACAAGGTACACCTCGGTGCTTCGCGCAACTCGCCCAAGCAAGGCCATCGCTCCTATCCTACGATTTCCCGCCGGAGGGCTTCTTCCGTAACCTCAGAGGGCCGGTATTCTCGAACGATTCTTCCCTCCCGCATGACGAGAATCCGGTGGCAAACTTTGAGAACCTCGTGCTCCTCATCGGAGATGAAGAGGATGCCGATACCCCGGTCCCGGGCAAGGCCAAGGGTCATCTCGTAGATACTCTCCTTTGCTGCCACATCCACCCCGTGGGTCGGTGTATCGAGGATAAGGATTCTGGGAGCAGTGAGAATCCAGCGAGAAAGGACGACTTTCTGCTGGTTTCCCCCTGACAGCGACCGGACCGGCGCATCTGCTGCCGGGGCCTTGATGCCAAAGTCCCGAATAGCCCGCTCCGCAACGGCGATTCTCCTTGAGGGGTGGAGAAAGCCAGAGCGGCTCACAAGTTCACCAAGAATCGTCACCGCAATGTTATCGGCGACAGGCTGATCGAGCACCAGCCCCTGGAGGAGGCGATTCTCAGGAACATAGCCAATACCGTGGCGAATGGCATCCCGGTTGGAGCGGAAAACAACTTCTCTTCCCTCGAGGAGGATTTTCCCGGAATCCGGAGGACGAAGACCGAAGATGGTCAGAGCCACCTCGGTCCGTCCCGACCCCCGGGGACCGATAAGGCCGAGGATTTCCCCCCGGTGCAGGGTAAAGCTCACGTCAGCGTACTCCCCCCGCCGGGTCAGGCGCTCCACCCGGAGGATTTCCTGAGTCTCAGGGAGGGGGGTCACCAGGGATTCTGCAGTGATTTCCTTCCCCGTCATGAGGAAAGAAAGCTTTGCTCTGGTGAGCTCCCCTTTGGGGAAGGTTCCGATTTTTACGCCATCCCGAAGCACCGTCACCATGTCACTAATTTCGAGAACCTCATCCAGGCGATGGCTAATAAAGACAAAGGCGATGCCCTGAGCCTTGAGCTCTCGAATGAAGCCAAAAAGACGCTGAACTTCCCGGAACGTTAAAGACGAGGTAGGCTCATCGAGAATGACGAGCTTGGCGCTGCTGGCAATTGCCCGGCAGATGGCCACAAGCTGCTGGTCGGCAAAGGAAAGACGACCTACAATCTCCTGGGGATCAAGCTCCACTCCGAGGCGCCCGAGGACTTCCAGGGCCCGTCGCTCCATGTCCTGCCAGGCCACAAACGACCGGTGCCGCTCGATGTACTCATGGGCGAAAATGTTCTCCGCTACCGAGAGGTTAGGGAAAAGCGAAAGGTCTTGATGCACTACGTGAATCCCGCGCTTGAAGGCAAGGTACGGCGTGAGGCGGGAAATCTTCTGCCCTTCGATGAAAATCTCGCCCTCTTCAGGCTGCACTACCCCTGTGGCAATCTTCACGAGGGTACTCTTCCCTGAACCGTTTTCCCCCACAAGACCGTGGACTTCTCCCGGAAGAACAGAGAACTCTACATCCCGAAGCGCCACAACTCCACCGTAGCGCTTAGTGATATGGGCAAGTCGGAGCACAGGAAGCTTCTCAGGCATATCCTTACTCCAAAAAAGCGCCGGGGTAAAACCCCGGCGCTTTCTCTCAGAATCCCAGAGCCTCTGCGGCCTCGGCGTTCGGCATGAGTTTGATTTGATTCACGCTGATGACTTTACCCTCAACCTTGATGGGGCCAAGACCCGGGATCTCCATGCCTTCCTTGATCTCCACACCGTCAAGGATTTGCTTGGCGATGTAGACCATAGCATACCCCGCATCCTTCGGGTCCCAAAGCTGCGCCCAGTCCACAGCCCCGGTCTTGAGGTAGGGTGCAACGGTGGAAGGAATGGCGCTCCCCACAACGATAATCTTGTCCTCCATGCCCTTCTCCGCCACAGCCTGCGCAGCACCAATCGGCCCAAGGCTTCCCCACCCGATGACGGCCTTAAGCTGGTCGCCGTAGGTAGTGATGAGGTCAAGGACTGCCGCTCGCGAATCCTCAACGGACTCGGCAGTGGGAAGACGCGAGGTGAGCTCCTTCAGGAAAGGATACTTCTCCTTGGCGTAGGCGAGGGCTGTGTCTGCCCAGAAGTTGTGGAGCGGAACAGTAAGGCTCCCCACAAGCATTACAAAGCCTGCAGGATTCTCAGGGGTGTATTCTTCGAGTTCCCCGGCCTCCTTGAGCTTCTCCACGATAACATCGATGGGGTTCTTCCCGTACTGGACGCTGTCAATGGTCTCCACGTCCCAGTCGATGGCCTCGGTCTCAAAAGGCGACTCGTGCGTAATCACCACAATACCTTTCTCCCGTGCCTTCTGGAAGACCGGAGCCAGAGCCTTGGCATCGTTGGGGACAACACAGACGGCGTTCACGCCACGGGTTACAAGATCCTCCACCATCTGGACCTGGGGGGCAGGATCAGCAGTGGCAGGCCCCACAAGGTACGCGTTCACCCCAAGTTCCTTGGCCGCCTGTTCCACACCCTCGGCCATACGGTTGAACCAGGGGATACCGGCGATCTTGACGACCACCGCAATCTCATAGGGCTTCTGCGCCCAGGCCACTGAAAAGAGCAACACAGAGAGCAGGAACACCACGCCAACCAGGACTGTTCGTTTCACGGTGCCTCACCTCCGCCTTTATTGTAGCAGAAGTATTGTAGCAAAAGGAGAGGAAAAAGAGAACGCGTCTTGGAGACTTTTCGGACCTGAAGCAAGACGGAGAAAAAGGGTTGATTTCGACTGGTCGGTCGACTACAATGGTAGCAACGCACCGGAAAGGGAGAGCACGAACCATGAAAGCCGGACGTGTCACGGTGTGGCAGGGCTTGTGATGATTGCCCGTTTCAACGCTGCCCAGGCCGATTACGGCGAGTACTATCTCCTCCTCACCGTTTTAGCCTGTGTTCTCGGTGG
>APKF01000210.1 GCA_000353875.1 Candidatus Caldatribacterium californiense OP9-cSCG
TACATCACCGTTGGTGTTCCCACCCAGTTTGGCCTCAGGGTGGACTTCCTCGTTCTCTTTATCTGGCTTCTTGGGTCATTCCTCCTTGCCGTCCGCTTCTTCCGGTGGGAGTAAGAGGGGAGCACCGTTCCCTTACCCGGCACACTGCACAGATTTCCCTGTTTGTTGGCTCTCCGCAGATCCGGCATTCTTGGAAGGTGTCGTTGGCCTCTCCTTTTTCGGGTTGCCTTGCAAGGGTTCGGGCAACGGCCAGGGCGAAATCTCTGCGCACTTCCTCAATCCGGTGGAGCATTTCTGTCCAGGAGTCCTTCCGGAGGAAAAAAGAGCACATGGTACAGCCGGCAACGACGATTCCCCTGAACTTCGTGTAGGCGTAGTTCTCCTGTTCTAAAGAGAAAAAGAGCGGGCGAATGCGTGCCACAACCCTGGGGTGCAGTGAAGGCGTGAGGGGCTTGAGTTTCTCAAGCCAGAGAAAACTCTCCTTGCTTCCTGAAACCCAGGCTTTCAGGAAATACCGGGCAATGTCATCCGCACAGTGGCCGGTAGCAAGCTTCGTGAACCCATTTTCCCGGGCGAATCGATTGAAAACGTATCGCTTGAGCATCCCGCAGGTTGCGCATCGGGGGCGGCGGGCCTTGCGGAAGAACTCGTCCATGTCCACTCCCAGATACTCGGAAAAGGACAGGAAATAGAAGGGGATGTCCCGTTCTTCACAGAAGCGTTCCACAACGTTTCTTGTTCGAGGGTTCGTGCACGCCGCAACTCCCACGTCCACATGGAGCACGGCAATAGAATACCCCAGGGTGTAGAGAACCTGGGCGCAGCTCAGGCTGTCCTTTCCTCCTGAAACGGCTACGAGAACCCGGTCCTGGGGAGTGATGAGCTTTTCCCTTTGTATGAGACGCCGGATCCGGGATTCATAGTCTTTGAGGAAACATTCCCCGCAGAGGGGCCTTGTGATGTTCACCTCTTTAGCCTTCCCACACAGGGCACACTGCATGGTATCCTCCCTGAA
>APKF01000211.1 GCA_000353875.1 Candidatus Caldatribacterium californiense OP9-cSCG
CCGTTTCCGCCTTTTTGGCCCTGAGACACAGAAATCCAGGGATGTTTTCGCTTTTCGTCATCCTGGGAGAGGCGCTCCTCTGGTTTCTGGCCTTTCCGGTACTGCCTCCTGTTCGGTGGGACCCTGTGTACGTCGTCGTAACCCTTGGGCTTTTCATCCCCGTCTTTTTCTCCTTCCCCCTGGTTTCACTCCTCAAGCACTGGCCTGGGGAGCTGGGATGGTGGCTCCTTGTGTCAGGAGTGGCAACGGAGTCCTTTGACCAGTTCACGGAGGAACCGGTCTTTTTCGGCGCCGTTCTTCCCGCCGTGTGCGCCATCTCAGGGTGGTCACTTCTTGCCTGGGCGATTCACCGGAGCTTTCGTCTTGCCAGGGAGCAGTCGTTTCGGGATCCTCTGACCGGTCTCTACAACCGGGCATATTTTGAGAGGGAAATCCCTCGCCTCCTTGAGCGGGTGTACCGGGAGGGTATACCCTTTGCCCTTGCTCTCCTTGATTGTGACGGGCTAAAGGCAATCAACGATTGCTATTCCCACGGCTTTGGGGATCTAGCGCTTTGTCTTCTTGGGGAATCGCTTCGTGAGGGTTCCCGAAAAAGCGACATCCTCATCCGCTACGGAGGTGACGAGTTTCTCCTGGTGCTCCCCGGGGCAAGTTGTGAGGAGGCCGAAAAGGTCATAGCCCGGATTCAGAAGATTCTTGATGAAAAAACGAAGTTCCTGCCCTGTCCCTTTGGCTTCAGTGCCGGGGTGATTTCCTGGACGCCCGGGGAGGAACCTCTTGACCTTGCGGCCCTTTTCGCGCAAGCCGATGCCGCAATGTATGCAGCCAAGCGCGAGAGGAAACTCTCGCTGGAGTAAGGCTCCCTTCGCCAGTCTAGTCATTCCCTCCAGGCTGTCGGTTCCGCAGAACCTCTTCTGGAAGTTTCGCTCCTGGAGAAACCCCTGCCCTGTGTGGGGGACGAGAGATTCGAGGAATTCGAAAGCGACCTTGACAAAGGCCGGACATTGATATATTCTTTAGGTGGTTTGATAAATTTCATGTTATTTTCAACACTTTCAGGAGGTTCTCCCATGAGCCAGGAACCACTCACCCTAAGGCCAGAACTCCTTGAAGGGCTCAAAGAACGCAACCCCAACCTGGAACTGTGGTGGGATGCCCACCCGGGATACTACCAGGTTTTTCTCACCAGTCTCAGGGAGAGGGGTGTCGATGACGCCACGCTCTCAGTCCTTCGCCGCTTCATGTCCCACAACGAGGGAGGGGTGTTCTTCTTCGATGGGGTGACCACCAACCCTCCCCTGGTGCTCCGGCTCCTCGAGTCCCGGCCTCAGGTGGTTGCCCGGGTGCAGGAGTTCGGCCGGGTCTTTTCTTCTGACACACACCCTGGGTGGTTCGACCGCTACCTGATGGTTGGGAAGCTCGGCGCCGACAAGTTCCTCTCCAATTTCTACCGCAGAGGCCGCCAATACGGCTTTGTCTGCCTCCAGGTTGACCCGCGGAAGAGCACCGATGAAGCAACGATGGTCCTCCAAGCCCTGGAGATTTCCCGGACAAGCCCCAACCTCATGGTGAAAATTCCCGCCACAAGAGCTGGCCTTGCGGTCATGGAGGAAATCATAAGCTTTGGCGTTCCGGTGAACGCCACCTCCTGCTTCTGCGTCCCCCAGGTTGTCCAGGTCGCCCAGGCCATGAAGCGGGGGTACGAGAAGGGGAAAGCCCGGGGTGTTGACTACAGCGGCTGGCGGGCGGTCATCACCATGATGCTCGGTCGCTGGGAGGCCTCAACAGAGCTCACCGAGGAGGCCAAAGCCAGAGGTGTTACCCTTGAAGAGGAGGACCTCCGCTTTTTCGGTATCCTCATGGCCAAAAGAGCCGTTGAGGCAGTCCAGGCCCTTGGCGCTCCGGCCAAAGTCCTCGTCTGCTCCACCCGGAAAGGCCCAGGCAATGCCTACCTCCACCTTGAGGAGATCGCCAAACTCCCCCTTGTCATCACCATGAACCCTGAGGCTTTAGAGTGGGGCATGACCCTCCTGCAAGAAGAGCGGACGAAGGCTCCCTTTGCGGTCCCCAGGGCCACAGAGGAGAAGCTCTACAAGCTCGACTTTGCCCGGAGAAGCCTCGAATTCGATGGTTTCACCATGGAGGACATTGCTGCCTCAAGTGCGCAGACCCACAACCTCAGGGAGTTCTCCCAGGCGATGGAGAGAATTGAAAGCATCCTCTCAAGATACTGAGAGGATGGAAACACGAAAGGGGGTGTCGCGGAGCGTAAAACACGGGTTTTCTGGTCGTCCTGCTGGTTGTGTGATGCCGTTTAGGAAGATGCCGGGAGGAAAGGAGGAGAAGCATGAGGTACCGTTGGTTGGTTATCGGGAGTCTTGTGGTGATGCTCGTTGTGGGATGTGCTTTTACCCTTCTGGCACAGGAAAAGTTTGGACTCAAAGACATCCCGGAAATCAAGAACAAAAAGCCTATCAACATGATAGTCGAGACTGGTGCAGCGTGGGACAAAGTGATTGAGTACATCAAGCAGTTCGAGACCGTAACAGGAGTCAAGGTGAACATCGAGCGTGTAGCCTCTCCAGTGGTCTACTCCAAAGAAAACGTTGAGCTCATGGCCGGTACCGGATACTATGACGTCGTCTATGTGGAAACATCGTGGACCTGTGAGTGGTCAGATTACCTCTTTGACCTTGAGGAGCTTGCCGCAAAGTACGACCCCAAGGGCGTTGAAGGGTTCCGGGAAGATATTCAGAACATTTCTCCTGTCCTTTTGCGGTGTGGCCAGGCCTACGGGAAACAAATGGTCCTGCCTTTCTACACCTACCACATGGGGATGTTCCTCCGCCAGGATGTGTACGATGACCCCACAGAGCAGGCAGCCTTCAAAGCCAGGTACGGATACGACCTGAAACCTCCAACAACCTACAAGGAGCTCTACGACCAGGCAGAATTCTTCACCCGCAAGAAGGGTGATACGCTCAAGGGAAAGACCCTGGACCACGACCTCTACGGTGTGGCCATGATGGCGGGTGCCTACCAGATCAACGACGAAATCAGCTGCTGGATCTGGGGTATGGGTGGCGACTATGCGACGGTCGTGAGGAATCCTGACGGAACCATCAAGGAGTTCGTCATCACCAAGAAGGACAAGGACATCCTGAAGCAGGCTTTGGCCCAGTATAAAGACCTTCTGAAGTTTGCCCCTGCCGGGTGCCTCACGGCCAACTTCGACTTTGCCTGTGCCCAGCAAGGAGAGGGCTTCGCCATTATTCAGCCGCACAGTTTGCCAGCCTCTTCACCTGGACAGCAGATCTGCTAAAGGAGAAAGTTCCCGATGGGAAACTTGGCATCTACCCCACCATTGGTGGGCAACCCTACACCGGCGCCTGGTCTCTGGGTGTGGCGAAGGCGAGCAAGAACCCCGAAGCAGCGTACTGGCTTGTCCGCTACATTGCCTCCTACGACTGTCAGAAGGTTCTCATGAAAGAAGGTGGCCAGTTCTCAGCCCGTATGGACCTCCTGCTTGATCCCGAGTTCCACTCTCCTGAGACTGAATACCCGCTTGGCCTTGTGTGCAGTTACCTTGTGGACATCTGGAAGCAGCAGGCGCCCTACGTGGACAACTACTGGTACTTCAATACGAGAGCCGGTGGAAAGGTCTACGAGATGCAGATGAACGTGCTCCACAAGCCCATGGCAGAAGAAGTGACCATTGACGAATGTGTGGAAGAACTTGTGGCAAAGACCATCGAGCTCACCTCGAAGTTTGACACTGTGCCTATCCGGGAGGAGTGAAATTCAGGCCCCAGGGCACGCGCCCTGGGGCTTTGCGGAGGGAGACGGATGAGGACAGAGGCCTTTTCTGAAGTCCAGGCAGGATATGCGGTGGCGAGAAAGCCCACCATCTGGGAAGTGCTCACCAGCGAAAAGTACTTCAAGTGGACCCTGCTCATTCCCCTCCTTGTGGTGCTGGCCATCTTTATGCTCTATCCTCTGCTCTACTGTGCGTACTACTCGTTTCACCAGTGGGGGATGCGGGGAGAGGCGATATATGTTGGTGCCCAGAACTACCGGCAGCTTCTGAATGACAAAGCATTTCTGGAGGCTCTGTACAGGACCCTGAAGGTTCTTGTGATCTGTGTATCGTGTGAACTCCTCATCGGTCTTGGCCTTGCCCTTTTGTGGAGCCGGGAGTTCCCTGGTGAAAATATTGTCCGTGGTCTTGCCCTTCTGCCTCTTCTTGTTGCCCCGCTGATTCTTTCGCTTCTCTGGAACTTTATGTTTGAGTACGATTTTGGGGCCGTAAACCTGGTCCTGCAGGCCCTGGGGTTGAACAAAGTCTACTGGTGGTCTCCGCAACGGGCCTTATACACGATTTGTTTTATCACCATCTGGCAGTGGTTCCCCTTTTCGACTTTCGTCCTGGTAGCCGGGTTGCGCAGTCTTCCCAAGGATGTTTTCGAGGCGGCAAGGGTCGATGGAGCTTCACCCTGGTACACTTTCCGCCGCCTGACCCTGCCGATGCTGAGTCCCTTGATCATGATTATCGTTGTTCTGCGGACCATGTGGCTGATTCGGCTTTTCGACCCTCTCTACGGGACGACCCGGGGAGGAGTACAGACCGAGCTCCTTGATTGGATTGTGTATCGTACGGCTTTCGTGTACTTCGACATCGGGTATGGTTCAACAATGGCCATCTTTTCTCTTGTGCTCACCATTGCGGTGTGCGCCATCATGTTCAAGATGCTCATGAGGGCCCTTGGAGGCGCTCGCTAAAGGAGGATTGAGGACGATGGGGACCCTCGGAAAGGTGTTTTTCTGGGTGGTCACGGCTTTCGTGCTCTTTGTCATCGTGGCCCCTTTGGCCTGGATATACCTCACGGCGTTCAAGTCGCCAAATGACATCTTCACCACCGAGGCAAGGAAGCTCATTTTCTTCAAGCCTACCATGGAGAATTTCAACCGGCTCTTCCGGGAATTCCCCTTCTGGGACAATTTCCTGAACACAGTCATCATCAGTGTCTCAAGTACTGTGGTGGTGATGGTGATTTCTTCTCTGGCGGCTTACAGTTTTGCCCGCTGGAACACGGGGAGGGGCCACCTCCTCTTCACCACCATTTCCACGAGGATGTTCCCCGGGGTGGTGGCGGCCATTCCTTTCTTCGTCATGTACCGGAATCTCGGGCTGCTTGATACCCGCTTTGGCCTTGCTCTGCTCCACATTTACTTCAACACTTCTTTTGCCACCTTCCTCCTCTACGGGTTCTTTAAGGAAATCCCCGAGGAGCTGGAACAAGCGGCCATGGTGGACGGATACAGCCGCGTTGATATTTTCCGGAAGATTGTCCTTCCCCTCGTGCGTCCTGGGCTTGCTGTGACTGCGGTCTTTTGCCTTGTGTGGTCCTGGAACGAGTTCCTTTTCAGTTTTCTCTTTACTCGTGTTGCTGCTCGACCGGTAACGGTGCTCATTTCCTCATTCTGGGGTTCTATTGAAGTGCAATATGGTCCCATGGCCGCAGGAGCGGCTATTGTGATCCTCCCAACCCTTGTTGCGGCGTGGTTCATGCAGCGGTACATCATTCGTGGCCTGACCTTTGGTGCGGTGAAGGGCTGAGACCAACGGAGAAAGGCTGGTTAACGACAATGCTTCCCCGAATGACAACTGGAGACTGGATTTTCTGGTCTATCCTTTCCTGGATTTTTGTGAACCTCTTGTGGATCAAATTTGTGGAGAGGTTTATACCCCTCTGGGTGGGAACAATTGTCGCTACGGTGTTTGCGCTCGTCCTCCTCAAGTACGGTCCACGTCCCAGGGAAGAGGAGGAAGAGGAAGGAGAGGAATGACCCATGGCGGAGGTCTGGCTGGAAAACGTTGTGAAGATGTACGGGAAGAAGATGGCCGTTCGGGGGGTGAGTTTCACCTGTCGGGAAGGGGAGTTTTTCTCGATTCTGGGCCCCACCGGTGCGGGGAAGACTACCATTCTCAAAATGATTGCCGGAATAGAACCGGTGACTGCAGGGAAAATTTATTTCAACGACCGGGTGGTCAACGACCTTCCCCCGCAAGAGCGCAACGTCTCCATGGCTTTTGAAACCTACAACCTCTACCCTCACATGACGGTTTATGAGAATATCGCCTTTCCCCTGAGAGCTCCAAGGTGGCGGCTGAAACTCACTCCCGAGGAGGAAAAAAAGCGGGTGGAGGAGATTGCTGCATTCCTTGGAATTGACAGGCTCCTTGACCGCCTTCCCCAGAACCTGAGTGGAGGGCAGAAACAGCGGGTTTCTCTGGCGAGGGCCCTCGTGCGGAGAGCTGAGGTATACCTCCTTGATGAGCCGATTGCCCATCTTGATGCCAAACTCAAGTTTTCAACGCAGACCCTTCTTAAGGAGTTTGCCCGGCGGTACGGGAGCACCATTATCTACGTCACCCACGATTTCCGGGAGGCCCTGGCGCTTTCTGACCGTATGGTCGTTCTTCGCCGGGGCAAAGTGGAGCAGGAAGGCACGCCTGAAGAAATTTACTACTACCCCAGGACGGATTTCGTTGGAAGACTCGTCGGAGATCCTCCCATGAACCTCGTTGATGGAGAACTCCTCAGCCGCAATGGCGTTCTCTTCTTCTGCAAGGGAGAAGATTTCATGCTGCGTCTTGAGGGGACCCTGGCAGAGAAGGCAGAGAGTGTGGCCTGGGAGGAAAATGGGAAACGAGTTGTCCGTCTGGGAATCCGACCAGAGCATATTCGTCTCAGCGGAGAAAAACCGTCAGAAAATGCCCTCCGGTTTCCTGTTTATGCTGTCATTCACGAAAGCGAGAGCAGCGTGGTCACTTTCAGGCTCAAAGACAATACCTTCCTGTACGTCCGAACGGTTGGTTTTTGTAAGTACGGTAGAGGAGAAGAGGTCTGGATCGACTTTGACCCCCAGTGGGTGTTCTTCTACGGGAAGACGGTGGAAGTTGCAAAGGAAGGGAGCTCGGAGCAATGAGCAGGATTGATGTCAACCATGTGTGGAAAATATACCCTCGGGGGAACGTCGTCGCAGTGCAGGATCTCACGTTTACCTGCCATGATAAGGAATTCTTGGCCATTCTTGGTCCCTCAGGTGGTGGGAAGAGCTCAACGCTCAGGATGCTCGCCGGGCTTGAAGACATCACCAGGGGAGAGATTCTCTTTGACGGGAAAGTAGTGAACCACCTGGGACCGGCGGAGCGCAACGTCGCCCTGGCCTTTGAATCCTATGCTCTGTACTATCGCCTCAACGTTTACGAGAACATCGCCTTTCCCTTGAGGGCTCGGGGCATGAAGGGTCCTGAGGTGGATAAGCGAGTGAAGTTCATTGCCGAACTCCTCGAGCTCACCCCGTACCTCAAAAAGTACCCCGGGTCTCTGGCCGGAGGTGTTCAGCAGCGGGTGTCCCTGGCGAGGGCCCTGGTGCGGAAACCCAACGTGACGCTTCTTGATGAGCCTCTCTCGCACATGGACCAGCGAGTTCGCCATGAACTTCGGGCCCGGATTCGTCATCTCCATGACGAGCTTGGGTTGACGACGATTTACGTTACCCATGACCAGGCGGAAGCCATTGCCCTGTGTGACCGGTTGCTCATCATCAACGAGGGGAAGCTCCAGCAAATTGGTACGGTGGAAGAAGTCTGGAACCGCCCGGCCAACAAGTTTGTGGCCTATTTCATCGGGGAACCCACCATGAACTTCATCCCGGCGGTGGTGGAGGGTGAACGCACTGTGGCTATCTTGACCGACGAAGGAAAGAGGGTTTTTACCCTTGAGGGTAACCTGGACTCAAAATACGTCGGAGTGGAAGTGACACTCGGGGTTCGACCTCAGCACGTTGAGGTCTTCCGCGAACGACAAAAGGAGAACACCGTTGCCGGAGTGGTCAAGGTCATTGAGTTCCAGGGAGACAAGACGGTGCTTACAGTTCGCCTTGAGGACAGTATGCAAACCGACGCCAAAGCGGTGGTTCCTGCCAGAGAGCGGTACACTGAGGGGGATACCGTGTGGCTCTATTTTGCCCCTGCGGTTATTCGGGTTTTTGAGGGAGAAAACCTGATTCTCTGAAGACTCGGGAGGTGACGTTCCACATGGCCTACATCGTCAACATCAATGAAGTACCCCCGGACACCTGTGAACGGTCGTTCCGGTACTTTGCGAAGGCTAAGAAAGGCGAAACGCTTCGGGATACCTACTGGCTCATCGATCCGGAAACCTCGCCCTCGAAGGTCCTGAAGCTCGGGTACACCATTGTGTACCCCGATGGCAAAACCACGGGACACGCCCACCCGGACGAGGAAGAGGTGTACTTTGTCCTCAGCGGTCGGGGGGAGATGGTCATTGGGGATGAGCGGTTCCCCATTAAAGAGGGAGACGCCTTCTACGTGGAGCCCGGGAAATACCACGTGACGTACAATACCGGGATTCTTCCTCTTGTCATTCTCTGGGTTACCGGAAAGGTCAAGCAGGAGGGAGCGTGAAGTGATGGAAGTTCAGGGAATGATTATCGGCGGGAAGTTCGTTACCGAAAGCGGTACGGGGAAGTACATTGACGTTATCAACCCTGCAACAGAAGAAGTCATTGCCCGGGTCCCGGCGGCTTCAGAGGAGCAGGTCGATGAAGCAGTCCAGGCGGCCTGGAAGGCTTTCGAACGATGGTCGCAATTCAGCCCCTTTGAACGAGCTCGTTTCCTCCACAAAGCTGCCCAGATTGTCGAGGAACGGGCAGAGGAGATCGGTCGCATCCTCACCGCTGAAGAGGGAAAGCCCCTGAAGGAGGCGGTCAGCGAGGTTAAAGGCTCTGCCGAAGTTCTGCGATACTTTGCCGAAGCAGGAAAGCGGGTTTTTGGGGAAATCATTCCTCTTGATAAGGCGAACCTCCAGAGCATCGTCATTCGCCAGCCCATTGGCGTTGTGGCCGCCATTACCCCCTGGAATTACCCGGTACAGCTCCTTGCCTGGAAGGTTGCCGCAGCGCTGGCGGCAGGATGTACGGTGGTGGCTAAACCCCCCTCAGAAACTCCGCTCTCACCACTCAAATTTCTGGCCTGCTTCCTTGATGCAGGTCTTCCTGAGGGTGCGGTGAATGGTGTCACCGGAGCAGGGTCGGTCGTTGGCAAAAGCCTCATCCTCCACCCCCTTGTCCGGAAGGTGAGCTTTACCGGGTCTACTGAAGCGGGGAAGAAGGTCATGGAGTACTGCGCTTTTGGAGTAAAACGGGTGTCTCTCGAGCTTGGGGGACAGTCGCCGCTTATTGTCTGCGCCGATGCCGACCTTGAGAAGGCTGTGAAAGGCGGGGTACGACGGTCCTTCCGGAATATGGGGCAGGTCTGCAACTCTGTTAACCGCATTTACGTGGAGAAACCGGTGTATGAGACCTTCGTGGAGAAGTTCGTTGCCGAAACCAGGAAGCTCCGTATCGGCAATGGCCTCACCGATCCTGATGTGGACCTTGGCCCGATGGTGAGCCTTGAGGCTCTGGAGAAGGTCAAGGAGCACATTGAGGACGCGATTCGGAAGGGCGCAAGGGTCCTCTGCGGCGGAAAGAAACCGGAAGGAGAGCAGTACGCAAAGGGATACTTCTTCGAACCCACGGTGGTTGTTGATGTTACCCACGATATGCTCATCATGACAGAGGAGACCTTTGGCCCGGCGGTGGGTATCATGCCCTTCGAGAGCCTTGAGGAGGCCATTGCCTGGTCGAATGCGACCCGCTATGGTCTTGCCGCATATGTGTACACCTCAAGCCTCAATAGAGCACGCCGTATCTGCCTTGGCCTTGAGTGTGGGAATATCGGTCTCAACAATGTCGATGTTGCCACCATTTACGCTCCGTACACCGGGTGGAAAGAAAGTGGCTTTGGCACCGATCTCGGTCCAGAGGGGATCCTTTCGTACCTTGAAATGAAGCACATCAAGGTGGAGTTTGCCGATTGAGGGGAGGAATTGGCTTGGCGGAGAAAAAGCCCTGTGTGGTGGGGATCGACATCGGGACGTCAAGCTGCAAGACCCTTGCGGTTGACGAAGAGGGGCGGGTGCTCTCGAGAGCCACTCGGGAGTACCCGGTGTACAACCCCTTCCCGGGCTGGTCAGAGCAGGATCCTTTAGACTGGTGGGAAGCGGCAAAAGCGACGCTTTTGGAAGTCTCCCGGGATGTTGAGGAAAAGGGCTACACCGTTGAAGGTATAGGCCTTACCGGGCAGATGCATGGGCTTGTGCTCCTTGATGAAGCGGGGAATGTCCTCCGTCCCTGCATCATGTGGAACGACCAGAGGAGTGCCCCATATTGTGCAAAAATCCACGAAATGGTGGGCGGGGAACAGGAGTTCATCAAAATCACGAATAACCCCATGCTCCCCGGATACACAGGAGGGAAAATCCTCTGGGTTCGGGAGAACGAGCCCGAAGTCTTTAAAAAAGCGGAAAAATTCCTCTGCCCCAAAGACTACATCCGCTTGAAGCTTACGGGAAAGTATGCAACAGATGTGAGCGATGCCTCTGGAACCGGACTCTTCTCTGTGCGAGAGAGGACCTGGGCGAAAGACCTCATCAGGGAACTCGGGGTCGCTTTGGAGCTTTTCCCTGACGTCTTCGAATCTCCAGAGATTACAGGCTCGGTGCTTCCTGCAGTAGCTCAGGAAGTGGGTGTACGTTCAGGGGTTCCTGTTGTAGGTGGAGGAGGAGATGCCGTCGTCCAGACAGTGGGGGTTGGTGCCGTTCGCCCTGGAACCATCAGCATCACCCTGGGGACGGCAGGTATTGTGGGTATGTCTCTGGATCGGTTCTACGAGAACCCGGGGAACACTCTGCAGTTTTTCTGCAACGCCATTCCTGGAGGCTGGATTGTCTATGGAACAACGCTTGCTGCAGGAGGGTCCCTGAGCTGGTTCAGGAACACCTTTGGAGGGCTGGAGCGGGAGCTTGCCCGCCTCATCGGCGAGTCCCCTTATGACCTCCTGAGCCGGGAGGCTGAGCTCAGTGCTCCTCTGGCAAGGGGCATCCTCTTTCTGCCCTACCTCATCGGGGAACGCTGCCCCCATGCGGACCCCTTTGCCCGGGGTGTCCTCATTGGCTTTGGTCTGCACCATACCCGGAATGACATTGTCCGCAGTGTCTTTGAAGGGATTGTTTTCAGCCTCCGGGACGTCTTCGCCCTTATGGAAGACCTGGGGCTTTCTGTCTCCCAGGTACGAATCTCAGGGGGTGGAGCAAAAAGCAGGCTCTTCCAGAAGCTCCATGCCAATATCTTCAACTCCGAGGTTATTACCGTTGCCTACGGAGAGGAAGGAGGGAGCTACGGTGCGGCCCTCCTTGCGGGAGTTGGGATTGGCCTCTGGTCTTCGATGGAAGAGGCGGTGGGGAAGCTCGAGGTTACGGAACGAACCCTCCCCGACCCGGAACAAGCCAGGCTCTATGGAGAGTTCTTCAGGGTTTACCAGCACCTCTATGGGGTGCTCAGGGAAACCTTTCAAACCATTAGCGGCTTCCAGACATAAGCGGAGGGTATGCCATGCCTCAATGGACGATTCTTCTTCCTCAACCGATTGCGGAGAAGGCTCTGGGACTCCTTCGAGGACAGAAGGACTTCGAGGTGCTCGTGTTCTCCCCCGAGGAGAAAGAAAGGGTGTGGGAATACCTTCCTCAAGCCCACGCGCTCCTTGTACGGAGTAGCTTCAGGGTGACAAGAGAGGTTATCGACCGGGCTTTGCATCTTCGCGTCATCTGCCGGGTAGGCGTGGGGCTGGATAACATCGACGTGGAGTATGCAAAGCAAAGAAACATTGCTGTGCTCAATACCCCGGGAGGGAACACCACGTCTGTTGCCGAGCACACCCTGGCGTTGCTTCTGGCCCTGGCTAAGGACCTCTTCTTCTACGACCGGAAGGTCAGGGAGGGCGAGTGGCGTTCCCGGTATACGTACCGGGCCCAGGAGCTTTCGGGGAAAACCCTTGGTCTTGTGGGCTTTGGGGCAATTGGCCAGGAGGTGGCCCGCCTGAGCCTGGGATTCGGGATGAAGGTGCTGTTCTTTGACCCCTTTGTTCCGGAGGGTGTTCTCCAGGGGGCACAGAAGGTTTCGACGCTTTCTGAGCTCCTTTCCCGAAGCGACTTCGTGAGCCTCCATGTCCCCCTCACCGAAGATACGAGATACCTCATCGGGCGGGAGGAACTCCGGCTCATGAAGCCCACGGCCTTCCTCATCAACGTGGCCCGGGGAGCCGTAGTGGATGAAGGGGCCCTCCTTGAGGCCCTGAGGGAGGGGTGGATTCGCGGAGCAGCCCTCGATGTTTTCGAGAAAGAACCTCTTTCCGGGGATCACCCGCTTTGCTCTCTCCCCAACGTCATTCTCACGCCTCACGTTGCGGGGCTCACGCAGGAGAGTACAGAGCGGGTAGCGGTGCAGGCTGCAGAGCAAATCATCGCGTTTTTCACCAGGGAAGGTGCATCCCATGAAGCCTGAAGATATGAGACAAAAGCTCACC
>APKF01000212.1 GCA_000353875.1 Candidatus Caldatribacterium californiense OP9-cSCG
TTGTACTTCCAGCTGAGAAGTCAGCTCCACAGAGGCAATGATGTTTGCTTTTTCGAAAGGGTCTTTCGGCCCCTTAAGGTAGCCGGAGTGATTCTCGAATTTAAAACAGCTGTCTACCTTTGTGGTATTCCCCGTCCCCTTCCCCTCAAGGGATATCCCCAGTTCTCATTCCATCGTCCTTTTTCGGCATGGTGGCACAAAAACCCTTACTTCTTCTCTGGAGAAGATGATATAATCTCCTACAAGGCTCAGAAAAGGGGTGGTTGACTTGCCGAAACTCTACGAATACGAACTGGGGAAGGCTGCAGATATCCTGGTGCGGGAACTTTTCAAGCTCAGGGAGGGGGAGACCTTTCTCATTACCGCAGACACCGAGAGCGATGAACGGGTGGTTGATGCGACTGCCCGTGCGGCTTTTGCCTGTGGGGCGAAACCTCTGGTACTCTGGATTCCTGCGCCTCTTGGGGTGGGGAAGGCTGCCGATCCTATGCTCCCCATGGAGCCTCTCACGGCGCTTCTCAAATCGGTTGATGCCTGGGTGGAGTTTAATAACGAATGGCTTCTGTACTCCACGCCGTACGATGTTGCCCTTCGGGAGAACCCGAGGCTCCGGCATCTGTGTCTTGTGGGGATGAACGCCGACATGATGGTCCGCTGCATCGGACGGGTGAACTATCCGGTGTTGCGGGAATTCCAGGAGAAGCTTGCCGAAAAAACCCGAAGGGCGAAAAAGGTCCGGATGACCACTCCTTCGGGTGGGGATGTGGAGTTTGAGAACGATCCAACACATCCGGTCAACTGTGAGCTTGGGTATGCGGATACGCCCGGTTCGCACATGATGTCGGGACAAATTGCCTGGACGCCGAACCTTGATACGGTCAACGGGGTTATCGTCTTCGACGGTTCCGTCGTTCCTCCCATAGGGCTTTTGAAGGAACCCATTCGCCTTGTGGTGGAGCGGGGGAGAATTGTGAAGGTTGAAGGTGGGAAAGAAGCAGTGGAGTTCGAAGCCTGGCTTCGGAGTTTCAACCATCCCCGGATGTTCTGCATGGCCCATGTGTGCTACGGGTTCAACCCCGGAGCAAAGCTCACCGGAGATATTCTGGAAGATGAGCGGGTCTGGGGATGCACCGAGTGGGGTGTGGGGAATATCGGTGCCATCCTCCTTCCTCCAGACGGCATCCCTGCTCCTTCGCATTCGGACGGCTTTTGCCTCAACACCTCGGTATGGCTTGATGGTGAGCTCATCATCGACCGGGGCCAGGTGGTGGACCCGGAACTCCGGGAGCTTGCGGCAAAGCTCGGGAAGGCATAAGGAGGTGGGAGCGTGCAGCTTGCACCGCTCATGAAGGGAGCCATGATTGCCGTCCGGGATTGCATGGGGGTGAAACCAGGAGAGCGGGTGCTCGTGGTCACCGATACGGGGAAACTCTCCATTGCCGAGAGCTTCTTCCTCGCCCTTCACGCCCTTGGGGTTGACGGGACGATGATGGTCATGACCCCCCGCTCACACCACGCCGAAGAGCCTCCGGATGAAGTTCGAGCCGCCCTTCTCTCCTGCGATGTGGCTCTTCTTGTGACCACGATGAGCCTCACGCACACGAAGGCCCGTATGGCGGCAACGGAGAAAGGGGCTCGCATTGCCAGTATGCCTGGGATTACCGAGGACATGATGACGGTAGGGGCGATGACGGCGGACTACCAGAGGGTTTCTGAGCTCAGCTGGAAGGTGACCCGCATTCTCGAAGAGGGCAACGAGGTCACCATCACCACCGAGCGGGGGACGAATCTGCGCATGAGCATCAGGGGTAGAAAACCCGGTATTCCTCCTGATGATGGACTCTACCGGGAGAAAGGACGATGGGGGAACCTCCCGGCGGGAGAGGCCTACATCGCCCCGGTTGAGGAGTCGGTGGAGGGGGTGGCCGTGATCGATGGCTCCATGTCCCCCCTTGGGGTGCTCAGCGAACCTATACGTCTTGAAATCGTCCGGGGAAAGGTGGTGAGGATTGAGGGAGGAAGAGAAGCCCAGGAACTGGCACGTTTTCTGGAGAACCTCGGGGACCCCAATGCGTACTATGTGGGGGAACTGGGCATCGGGACCAACGAAAAGGCACGAATTACCGGGAACATCCTTGAGGACGAAAAGGCATTCAGAACAGTACACATCGCCCTGGGAATGAACCTCGATATGGGGGGCACAATCGACTCGAAAACCCACAACGACGGGATCATCACAAACCCCACGGTGACGGTTGATGGAAAAGTTATTATGGAAAAGGGCGTTTTCACCATCTGAGGAGGGAGGAGCATGAAGGTGTACAGGGTCATTTTCTCGATTGTTCTTGTGGCTGGTATCCTCCTTGTGGCCAGCCTGGGGTGGGCTGACTCGGCAAAAATCGTCCGTTTCACCGAAGCCTGGCCCACGTACATCGACCCTGCAGTTGCGGCAGACTTTTCGAGTTCCGTTTCGGTTTCCAATCTCTACGATACTCTGGTGTTCCCCACCTATGACGGAGAGGTTGTGCCTCACCTTGCTGAGTCCTGGGAAGTTTCAGAAGACGGCCTCACCTATACCTTCCATCTCCGGAAGGGTGTGAAGTTCCACAACGGAGAAGAGCTCAAGGCCGAGGACGTGGTCTTCAGCATGGAAAGGCTTTTGACCATCGGGCAGGGGTATAGCTACATTTTCAAGCCCATTATCGACAGGGTCGAGGCAGTGGACGACTATACCGTTCGTTTCCACCTGAAGAAACCTTTCGGTCCCTTCCTCTATGCGCTGGTGCGCCTTTATATCCTCAACAAAGACGAGGTCCTCGCCCACATTGAGCCTACGGGGGAATACGGGGAGATGGGAGATTACGGGAAGAAGTGGCTCCTCACCCACGATGCCGGTTCCGGTCCGTACATGGTGAAGGAGATGCGCCTTGAGGAACATCTCCACGCGGTGAGGTTCCCCGACTACTGGAAGCCTTTCGACCCCAATGCTCCCGAGGAATTCAAGTACATTGGTACCACAGAGACCGCCACGGTCCGGACCCTTTTGAGTAAGAGAGAGCTCGAGATTTCAGACTTCCGTCAGCCGGCAGAGTTCTACGAGGCGGCGAGCAAGCTCGAGGGTGTGAAGGTGGCCAAGCTCTTTGGTGGGAGCACCTTCTTCTGCATGATGCACAACCGCAAACCCCCAACAGACGACGTTCACTTCCGGAAAGCCCTGGCGTATGCCATCGATTACGACGTCATCGCCAATCAGATTTTCCCCGGTGCACGACAGGCGCAGGGCCCTGTTTCCTTTATCCTGCCCGGACACAATCCCGAAGTGTACCAGTACAGGCGGGATCTTGAGAAGGCCAGGGAAGAGCTTGCGAAGTCGAAGTACGCCGACAAGCTCGACGAATACCCGGTAGACCTCGTCTGGTGTGCCGAAGTTCCTGATGAAGAGAAGGTGGCGCTCCTCATCCAGGCGAATGCGGCAGAACTCGGCATCAAGGTGAACGTTATTAAAACTCCCTGGATGAAAATCATCGAAGAGGTGGCGACTCCAGAGACCACGGCCCACATGTACCTCATTTTCGTCTCGCCCCACTATGCGGAGGCTGGTTCCATGCTTCAGTCCAAGTACCATTCCTCGTCCTGCGGAACCTGGGAACAAACCGAGTGGCTCCAGGATCCGGAGCTCGATAAGATGATCGAAGACGCCATCGCCACTGTGGACAAGGAAGAGCGTTTTGCCAAATACCGGAAAATCCAGGAGTACATTGTGGAGCTCTGTCCGTCGCTCTTCCTCATCGACCAGCCTGAAAACTACGCCTATCAGGACTACTACATCGACTGGGTGGCGGCAGAACGTGCTGAGCGCGGAGAAAAAGTCAACCCGGTGATGGGGTACAACCACTACATGATGGACATCCGGGTGTACCCTGAAAAACGGGAGGAATTGTTGAAGAAAAAGTAGGGGGTATAATATGGGAGGCCCCATGGGGCCTCCCATCTCTGAGGACTGGTGAAGGAGTGCGATGAACTTTTCCCGATACCTTTTGCGGCGATTGGGGTATTCTGTTTTCGTGCTTCTGGGGCTTTCGGTGGTTGTCTTCATCATTGCCCGTCTTGTTCCCGGTGATCCTGCCCGGGCGGCCCTGGGTCCCCGGGCAACTCAGGAAGCCGTGGAAGCCCTTCGAGCAAAACTCCATCTTGATAAGCCCATCTACGTTCAGTATTTCTTCTGGTTGCGGTCAGTCTTCCAGGGGGATTTTGGTGAATCCCTCTATACCCGTCGTCCAGTCATAGAGGACATCAGGGAATTCCTCCCGGCGACGCTCGAGCTTGCGCTTTTTGCCGGGCTTTTCATGGCAGTTTTTGGGCTCCTCCTCGGGGTGCTGTCGGCACGATACGCCAACACCTGGGTGGATAACGTCATCCGGGTTCTGGCGTATCTTGGGATTGCCACACCGGCCTTTGTGGTGGCGATCATCCTTATCCTCCTTTTTGGGATGTACTACGAAGTGTTCCCCACGATTGGACGCCTGAGTCCTGGCATCAGTGCTCCGCCCCGTCTGACGGGTCTTCTCACCCTTGACAGCCTCCTTTCGGGGAACTGGATAGCCTTGGTCGATGCGCTGAAGCACCTTTTTCTTCCGGCCTTGAGCCTTTCTCTTGGAGGGTTGTTCCAGGAGGCGAGGATCACCCGGGCCAGCATGCTGGAGAACGCCCGGCGGGATTTTGTTGCCGCTGCCCGGGCTTACGGGATTCCCGAGCGGGTGGTGATTGCCAAGTACCTCTTCAAGCCCTCGATCATTCCCACGGTTTCCATTCTGGGGCTGGATTTTGCCTCGCTTATCGGCAATGCCTTCCTGGTGGAACTCCTCTTCAACTGGCCTGGGATTTCCCGGTACGGGATCAACGTCATGCTCCGCAAGGACATAGAAGCTATTGTAGCAGTGGTGATGGTTTTGGGGGTGGTCTTCACTGTGGTGAACATCCTGGTGGACCTTGTCGTGGCGTACCTCGATCCGAGAATCCGCCTGGTGGAGAGGGGAGAATAAATGCGGAGGACTCGAATCGGTCGGTGGTGGTACAAGTTCTCTCGAAACCCTCTCTCCGTGGTGGGTCTTATCATCGTCGTGGGTGTGGTCTTCTGTGCTGTTTTTGCTCCCTGGGTGGCACCATACCCTGAGCATGCTGGACCGTACGTGAACTACCGTGAGGCCAATCAACCTCCATCTTTGGCGCATCCTTTTGGGACCGATATTTTCGGTCGGGACGTCCTGAGTCGCGTCTTTTTCGCCTTTCGATCGTCGCTGCTTATGGGGGTTGTGGTCCTTTCCATCGTTGTTCCCGTGGGAGTTACCCTGGGGCTTTTGGCTGGTTACTTCAAGGAGTCGTGGGTTGATATCCTCATCATGCGTATCACGGATATTTTCCTTTCCGTTCCTCCTCTCATCCTGGCCCTGGCCATCACCTCGGTCCTCAAGCCCAACCTCACCAATGCCATGATTGCCGTATCGGTCATGTGGTGGCCCTGGTACACGCGTCTTGTATATGGCATGGCCACGTCGCTCCGGAACGAATACTTCGTTCAATCGGCCGAACTCATCGGGGCGAGCAAATTCCACATCCTCTTCCGGGAAATCCTCCCGAATTGCGTCTCAACCATCCTCACAAAGATGACCCTCGATATGGGCTGGGTGATTCTCATTGGTGCTGCTTTGAGCTTTGTAGGGCTTGGGGAACAGCCCCCCAAACCGGCTCTGGGAACGATGGTGGCCGATGGGGCGAAGTACCTTCCGGAGTACTGGTGGATTTCGGTCTTTCCGGGTCTAGCCATCATGCTTATTGTCCTTGGATTTAACTTACTCGGGGATGGCATAGGTGATCTCTTTTCCCTGGAGGAAGCATAGATGCAGGATGTGCTTCTTGATGTTCAGAATCTCGTGGTGCATTTCCGGGTTTATGGGGGGTATCTGAAGGTCCTTGACGGGGTCACCCTGCAGGTCCGTCGCCAGGAGAGGGTAGGACTTGTAGGAGAAACGGGGTGCGGAAAGACGACCACGATGAAGACGATTATGGGTATCCTCCCCAAGCCTCCTGGAGTGGTTCGGGGAGGGCGTATCCTTTTTAAAGGTCGGGATGTTCTCTCCATGCGTCCACAGGAACTCGAGCACTTGAGGCGATCTGGGATTTCCATGATTTTCCAGGACCCCACGGCAGCACTGAACCCGGTGTTCACGGTAGGGGAACAGCTTGAGGATGCCATCCGGTATGCTCTGGGAAGAAGAGATCACGCTTCGGTCCGGGAGGTTGCTCTCTCTGCGCTGCAGAGCGTGGCCCTTCCTGATCCTCCCCGGATTCTCGAGAGTTATCCGGTGCAGCTTTCCGGAGGGATGCGCCAGCGAGTTTGCATTGCCCTTGCCCTGGCCTACCCCAAGGAGCTCCTCATTGCTGATGAACCGGGAACCTCTCTCGATGTGACCATCCAGGACCAGATTCTCCGCCTGATCCATCGCCTGGCGGAAGAGCGGAAGATGGCGGTGATTCTCATCTCCCATTCTCTTGGGGTGATCCGGGAGTGGACGGAGCGGGTCTACGTGATGTACGCGGGGACGATTGTGGAGGAGGCAAAGACTGGGGAACTTTTCGCCCGGCCACTACATCCCTACACCGGAGCACTGATGCGGTGTGTGCCTAAGCTCACCGGAACGGGAATTGCCGAGGGCATTCCAGGTCGCATTCCTGACTATTTCGATCCCCCTGCGGGGTGTCGCTTCCACCCCCGCTGTCCTCACTGCATGGATATCTGCCGCCAAAGAAAACCCCAGCTTTTTCCCGTCGATGAAAACCACCGGGTTGCCTGCTTTCTCTTTGGGAGGAACAGCCGTGGATGAACTCCTTGTGGTCGAAGGACTCAGGAAGTTTTTCGCCACCTCTCGGGGAATTGTCAGAGCCGTGCAGGATGTGAGCTTCGCCATTCGTCCTGGAGAGACCTTTGGGCTTGTGGGGGAGTCTGGTTCGGGCAAGAGCACAGTGGCGTACACGGTCATGGGGATGTACCGCCCAAGCGGGGGTCGCATCCTCTTCAGGGGCCAGGACATCACCATGCCCCATGCTCGTCGTCCCCTGGCGCTCAAAAAAGAGCTCCAGATTGTCTTCCAGGATCCCGGGTCTTCTCTCAACCCCCGTCGGTCCATTCGTGAAATTCTCGAGCTTCCCCTGAGGGTTCACCGTCTGGTGGACGGAAGGAGGCTCCGGGAAAGGGTGGAAGAGCTCCTGAATATCGTTGAACTCCCGCCCGATTACGCTGAGAAGTACCCGAGAGCCCTGGGTGGTGGAGAGAAACAGATGGTCGCCATTGCCCGGGCACTTGCGACCGAGCCGTCGTTGCTTGTCCTCGATGAACCGACTTCTGCGCTGGACGTTTCCATCCAGGCAAAGATCATCAATACCCTTGTTCGTATCCAGAAAGAGCGGCACCTCGGGTATCTTTTCATCACTCACGACCTGAGCCTCATGCGGAATATTGCCCACCGGGTGGCCATCATGTACCTTGGAAGGATTATGGAACTTGCTCCGGCTCAGGTCTTCTTTGAGCGTCCTCTCCACCCCTACACCCAGATGCTCCTCTCCTCAATCCCCGTGATCTCTGAAGAGGAGGAGCGGCTCAAGCCGGCAAAGATTGTCTCCACAGGTGAAATTCCAAGTCCCGTGAACCTTCCTCCGGGCTGTGTGTTCCACCCCCGTTGCCGTGAGGCCTGGGAGGTCTGCAGGAGAGAGGAACCAGGCATGCGGGAGGTTGAGGTAGGGCATCTCGTTCGCTGCCATCTGTACGGCGCTTGAAGCAAAGTTCTGGGCTTTTTCTCGCAAAAGCGTAGTTCCTTTTACCTTCTGAGCGTTCCTGCAACCTGGTGGTGTTTTCTTTTGACGTACTGCCATGATTTAAAACGTTTTTAGAAAATTTTGCATTCTTCATGTTGACTTTTTAGAAGAGCAACATTATAATTTCCTTGTAATCTAAACCGTTTTAAGGAGCGTCACCTGTGCCGGTCACCATCAAAGACGTGGCCCGCCTGGCAGGGGTTTCGCCTGCGACGGTGTCTCTTGTTCTGAGCAACAAGGGGCAGGTTTCTGAGGAAACCAGAAGGAAGGTCCTTGAAGCGGTCCAGAAGCTTGGGTACCGTCCCAACGTTTTGGCCCGGAATCTCGTCAAGGGGAAAACGAGGACGGTTCTTCTTTGCGCCTTCATCCGGGAAGACCGGAAACTCTCCACCTTCTATGGGGACCTCATCAACAGCCTCCTTGCGGCCACCTCTTCTTCGGGGTACTACCTCCAGATTGTGGTCAAAGGAGAGTTCTTCAATGGACACCCCCTGGACAAGCGGGAAGCCCTCCTTGATATTGCTCGTAATCGCCTCTTTGAGGGGCTTTTTATCCTCTCCCACTGGCCGGTGCAGTACCCGGAGGTCAGCGACCTGGTGCGGGAAGGGTTCCCCTTTGTCGTGGTGAACCAGAGGGTGGAGGGTGATGGGGTGAGTTACGTCGACATCGACCACTATGGAGGGGCGAGGGAAGCCATGCGGTATCTCCTTGAGCAAGGTCACACCCGTATCGCCCACATCCGCGGTCCTCAGGGGCACCGCCACGCAGAGGAACGATATCGGGCCTATCTTGATGCCCTCATCGAGCGGGGAATCCCTATTCGTCGAGAGTACATTGTGGAGGGAGATTTCCGCCGGCTGAGCGGGCGGGAAGCGATGGAAAGACTCCTGGAAACCCGTCCTCTCCCCACTGCGGTTTTCTGCGCCAACGACAAAATGGCCATTGGGGCTTTGCAGGTAGCAAAGGAACGAGGTATTCGGGTCCACGAAGACCTTACCATCTTTGGCTTTGACGGCATTGAGGCGGTGAAGTACACGGATCCCCCAATCCCAACGGTGGAGCAGCCCCTGGGAGAGCTGGGGAAGGTGGCGGCGGAGATCCTTATGGAGAGGATTCAGGGAGGTGAGGGGAAGAGCGTAGTCCTTCCGTGTCGGCTTGTGGAGTGGAGTACTGTGTGAAGTCCCCAAAAAATGAGAGAGAAGGAGGGAGAATTATGAG
>APKF01000213.1 GCA_000353875.1 Candidatus Caldatribacterium californiense OP9-cSCG
CCCGGGAGCTGCACGATGGCCTTGCGCAGATTCTCGCCTCAGAGCAGATTTACCTCCACTTTTTGAGCCGGGAAGTGGGAGAGGACGAGCAACCTGCCCAGGGGCTTTTGGAGAAAATCCAGAACCTCAACACCATTGCCATTGAGGAATCCCGCTTCATCCTCTCAGAACTTAGAGGGAAGCCAGTGCCTCCTCTTGAGCTTCATCGGAAGGTTGAGGAGGTGATCGGGAGCTTCCTGCCCCCGGGAATTGCGGTGGAAAAGAAGCTTACCCTCCCCTCGGGTCCTCTGGCTTTCCGGGTGTACAGGACGGTGGTGGCGGTGCTCCAGGAGGCCCTCTCGAATGTGGCCAAACACGCCCGGGCAAAGAAGGTGCGAGTGGTGCTTGAGGCGCTGCAGGGGGCGAAACTCCGCCTCCTTGTGGAGGACGATGGGGTGGGCTTTACCCAGAAAGAAGTCGGTGAGGGGCATTTCGGCCTTGTGAACCTGCGCCTGCGGCTTCGAACCATCCGGGGGCGGTTGCGGATCAGTTCCTCACCTGGAAAGGGGACGAAGGTTGAGGCCCTCATTCCCCTGGAAGAGGTGGAGCGAGGATGACGAAGTGGCGGGTGGCCCTGGTGGACGACCACCCCATTTTTGCGGCCGGGCTCAAGAAGCTCCTTGAGGCTGAGGGGGACTTCGAGGTGGTGGCACTGGCCCACAGTTTCGGGGAGGCGGTGGCGAAAATTCTCCCCCTTGAGGTGGACCTGGTGCTCCTTGACTTTAACATCCCTGGAGGGAACGGGCTTGAGCTTCTCCGGAAGCTCCGTGAGGCCAAAAAGGGGACGGTCTTTCTCATGCTCACGGTGGAGGAGGATGAAAAGGTCGTCGTCCAGGCGATTCTTGAGGGAGCCCGGGGGTACGTCCTCAAGCAGGATTCGCCGGAGCGGCTTTTGCGCAGCATCCGGGCCTGCCTCTCGGGCGAGGTTCTCCTGAGCGACCTCGTCTACTCCAGGATTCACCATCTGGTGAAGAAAGCGGTCCCCCAGGGGAGGTCGACCATCCGGGAGAAACTCTCTCCCCGGGAACAGGAAGTGGTGCGGCTCCTTGCCCAGGGGAAGAGCAACCGGGAGATTGGGGAGCTCCTTTTCATCAGTGAGAAGACCGTCAAAAACCACGTGAGCAACATCCTCCAGAAACTCGGCCTTTCCGACCGCCGGGAAATCATCTTTTTAGCCCTCCGTGAGGGGTTCCTGGAGGAGGCAAAATAGGACGAGGAGATGCCGCAATTAGGTCTTCCTGCCTATGGCAGGGGAAGGGGAGAAGAGGTATGCTGTGTGAAGCAAAGGAGGTATTGCTGTGGGGCACAGAGAAATCCGGGTCTTTTTGATTGACGATAATCGTTTCCTCCTTGAGAGCCTTGAGTTCCTCATCAACAGCCAGCCGGATCTCCGGGTGGTGGGGAAAAGCACGGGGAGCCGGGGAGTGCTTTCCCGCCTCAAGAAGCTCAACCCCGATGTGGTGGTCCTTGACGTCCGCCTGAATAACGAAGACGGGCTTGAACTTCTGGAAAAGCTCAAAAAGGAGCTCTCCATCCCGGTGGTGATGCTCAGCATGTATGAGGAGTACGAAGAGGAAGCCCTGCGCCGGGGTGCTTACGCCTACCTCGTCAAGGGCCGGGACGTTCAGGATTTCTACCGGACCCTCCGGGAAGCCTCCGGCCAGGTTCCGGGACTCGTGTCGTAGATTGCACCGGGAAGGTTCCACCTGCAGTACATTGCATCCCCTCTACATCTTCTTTTTGTTTTCTCAACCGCAGGGCCTATGAGCCCCTGCCGGCACTCAGGATAAAATAGTCCTTCCCTCCCCGGAGAATAGGAAAACCGGCCTATTCTCTCCCGGTTGTTCCCGCAGTAGTCTGGAAGCAGAAAACCCAGAAGGAGGTTTTTAGATGAAGAAGGTCATCGTGTTTTCCCTTGGTGCTGTGGGTCTTGTGGTTCTGCTCCTCATGGTGGGTTGCTTCCCGGGAGCCCAGTTCGGTGCCCCCGGAGTGACCGGAATCCGTGGTAAGGTGGCGATGCCAGGGAACAACTGCTACACCCTTTCCTGCGCCAGCCCCCAGGTCTCCGAGGGCAACGTCCCCGCCCCGCAGGCGAAGGTCCGTCTTGAGGGGGAAGGAGGACAGGTCCTTGAGACGCAGACCGATGGTTGCGGCAACTACGAGGTCAGTGGCGCCAGCGATTCCTGTTACGTCCTTTACGCCGATGTTCCCGGAGGAACTGCCCGGGTAAAGAAGGGCATCATCGTGGAAAGTGGGAAAACCAACGACGCCGGAGAGGCCAACTACTACACCACGGCGCAGGTGATTGTTTATGAGGTGGCGAAGCAATTCTATCCGGGCCTTGTGAAGTGCAGTGATATCCCGAATTTTGACCTCACGAGGTACCCGCAGTTTGTCGAGGCGGTGAAAAGAGTCCTTGCCCGGTGCGAGGACGCCCAGAAAGACGGTTTTGTCCTCCAGTGGGCAAGACGCATTGCCGCA
>APKF01000214.1 GCA_000353875.1 Candidatus Caldatribacterium californiense OP9-cSCG
GGGCAGTGAAAGACGGTGTGCGACGGGCTTTCCGCAATGCTGGGCAAATCTGTAACTCGGTGAACCGGATTTTTGTTGAAGAATCCATGAAGGAGAAGTACGTCGAAGCTTTTGTGGCGGAAACGAAGAAGCTCCGCCTTGGAGGAGCCTTTGAAACCCCCGCTCCTGATGTGGGACCCATGGTGAACGAGGCAGGGGTACGGAGGATGGAAGAGTTTGTGAGGGATGCTGAGGAAAAGGGAGCCAGGATTCTCTGCGGGGGAAACGGCCTTCTGATCCTCGCCTGGCAAAGGGATTTTACTTCGAACCCACGGTGGTTGTGGGCGTGACCCTCGAAATGAAGCTCATGCAGGAAGAGCCTTTTGGTCCCATTGTGGGGATTGACTCCTTCAGGACCATCGACGAGGCCATAGAGAAAGCCAACAGCGTCCCCTACGGTCTTGTGGCCTATGTGTACACCGAGGATGTCCGGAAAGCCTTTTACGTTGCCGAAAACCTCGAATGGGGCTCCGTGGCCATCAACAACATCAATCCCGATAGTCTCTACGCCCCCTATCCGGGCTGGAAAGAGAGTGGCCTGGGGGTGGAGCTTGGCTGGCATGGTCTTGAGGAGTATCTCGAGTGGAAGCACATCAAGATGGAGGTGATGTGAAGGATTGAAGAAGTTCTGCATTTTCTCCTTTTGTGGGTTATGGGTGTATTGATGTTGGTTTGACTGTGGAGGCAGTATCCTTAAAAAAAGGAGGTAGGGAGAAATGGCCACAAAGAGGATTTTGGAAGTTTTGGTTCTCGGTGCTCTGGTGATTCTCTTGGTTTTTCCAGCTTTCGCGGAAGAATACATCTTTGGTACATATACTCAGAAGCCATTCGAAGGTAAGACCATTAATGTTGCCCTGGTTGCAGAGCCGCGGTCTGATGCTTTGAAGAAACTCCTTCCAGAGTTTGAGCAACTCACCGGAGTAAAGGTGAACATGGAGATTTTGCCCTACCCGACCTTGCAGGAGAAGCAGGCAGTTGCCGTGACCCAGGGGACAGGTGCTTATGATGTGGTACACGTTGACTGCGTATGGATTGGCCAATATGCTGGCCAGGGTCTGGTTATACCCGTAGAAGACTTCATAGCCAAAACGGATCCCAAGGTTCTTGCTCTTGATGATTTTATCCCCTCAGTTCTCAGCGAACAGGGAATGTGGGAAGGCAAGATATACGGCTTGCCGTTTATACAGGCAGTTTTTGGTTTGCACTACCGAACTGATATTTTTGAAGAGTTTGGTCTGACTCCTCCTAACACCTGGGAAGAGCTGTACGATACCGCAAAGATGCTTACAGAGAAGCTTAAGGATCGTGGCATGGCTGGGCTGACCTTTATGGGGCGGAGAGGCGTCCAGCTTCAGTGTACTTATGATAACATGCTCTGGTCTTTTGGAGGGGAATGGTACGACGAAAACTACAATCCTACCATTAACAGCCCAGAGGCGGTGGCAGCTCTGGAGTACTTTAAGAGTTTAATCCCCTTTGCTCCAGCAGGAGTTCTGACCTACGATTGGGATGAAAACGCTAACGCCTTTGCTCAGGGTAAGGCAGCTATGAATCTCCAGTGGCAAAACTCTGCCCCTCTATGCCAGGATCCTTCTAAATCCACGATTGTTGGGAAATTTAACTTCACTTTGATTCCAGGAAAAGCGCAGCCAGACGGATCGATTAAGAGAACCCCAACTTTCGGTGGGTGGGGTCTTATGATTCCTAAGGACTCCAGGAACAAAGAAGCAGCATGGGAGTTCATCGTTTGGGCTACGAGTCCCGAGATGGAGAAGAAGCTCGCCTATGCTATGCCCGGTGCTCGTTACTCCTCGTTGAACGATCCAGAACTGAGGGCAAAATACGTAGAGTATGATGGCATGCTTAAATCTCTTCCTCTGGCTAAAGGGCGTCCTCGCATTCCAGCATACTCGGAACTGGCTGATGCTTTGGAGGTAGCTCTTTCGGAGGCAATGACGGGGACAAAGGATTCTCAGACGGCTCTCAACGAGGCTAACGCGAGGTTTACCGAAATTCTCAAGCGGTGGGGTTATCTTAAGTAAAACAGACAGTGATGTCTCCCGCGGGCTCCTGGAGCCCGCGGGAGACGAGAAAGGATGAGTGGGCTTGAGCAAAACCTTAAGACGGGGAAAGTTTATCCCGTTTATCTTTATAGGACCGGCAGTTATTATTCTCCTGCTGCTAGTGATTTTCCCGATGGTGTATTCTCTGGGGATAAGCTTCTGTGAGTGGAATCTGATCAAAGGAGGCAACTGGAAGTTTGTTGGTCTTCAAAACTATGCTTATTTCCTTTTTAAGGATCCTTATTTCCGGATTTCTTTAAAAGTCACGCTTGTTTTCGTCTCCGCTGTGGTGAGTATTGAGCTGATTCTGGGACTGAGTATTGCCTTGCTCATGAACCGCCCTTTGCAAAGGGTTGGCTTTTACCGTACCGCCTTGGTCATCCCCTCTACAATGACCCCGGTAGTGGTGGGCATAATATGGAGGCTTCTGTATAACCCTGAACTGGGTACATTGAACTATTTTCTTCAACTCTTTGGTTTACCACCACTAAATTGGCTTGGAGAGCCAAGCTTGGCCCTTCCGTCGGTTATTGTTGCTGATATTTGGGAATGGACACCTTTTATGGCCCTTGTCCTTTTAGCCGGACTTCAGTCCTTGCCTCGTGACCCATTTGAAGCTGCACTCGTGGATGGAGCTTCTGGCTGGCAAGTCTTTCGACACATCACTCTGCCCCTTTTGCAACCAACCCTTATCGTTGCTCTCCTTCTCAGGTTGATGGATGCCTTCAAGACTTTCGACCTTATCTTTGTGCTCACGAAAGGCGGTCCAGGCATGAGTACCGAGGTATTGAGCTATTACGCCTATCGTTACGGTTTTAAGTTTTTCCACATTGGTCAGGCTTCTTCTCTCTCTTACATCCTTGTGATTATTCTCGTTGCAATCGCTCAGATTTTCGTGAAGTATATAAAAACAGGAGAGGAGTAGGTGAACGCATGAAAGCTCTCAAGAAAAGGCTTGTGAGTCTCCTGCTGACACTTATCACTGCCCTGGTTTTTATCTTTGTCCTTTTTCCTCCTCTTATGTTGTTTCTCACCTCCATTAAGACTAATGTTGACGCTTTGCGTTATCCTCCCGTCTGGCTTTTCAAGCCGGTGGCAAGCAATTACCGGGAAATTTTCCAGCTTATCCCCTTCGGAAGTTACCTTGTAAATAGCTTGATTGTGGCCCTGTTGAGCACTTTTATTTCTCTCCTTGTGGGGTCTTTGGCCGCATATGGGTTGGCAAGATTTAAATTTAAAAGATCCAAAGACCTTTCTTTTTGGATTCTTTCCATACGCATGACGCCACCAATTGCTGCGGCTATTCCTATTTTCCTTATCATGAGGACTCTAAAGCTTTTGGATACCAAAGCTGCCCTTATTCTTGCATACTGTACTTTCAATGTCCCCTTTGCGGTTTGGCTTTTGCGAAGCTTCTTCCAGGAAATCCCCCGAGAAATAGAAGAAAGCGCTATGGTAGATGGTTGTTCTCCCTTTGGAGCTTTCTTTCGCATCGCTTTGCCTCTTATCGCTCCTGGGCTAGCAGCCACAGGAATTTTCACGTTTATCTTTTCCTGGAATGAGTTTCTCTTTGCCCTGATTCTTACCGGAACCCGTGCCCAGACCGTCCCTGTCTCTCTGACTGGCTTCATTCGAGAAACGGGGATCATGTGGAGCCACATGGCAGCGGCGGGCGTCTTAGCCATGTTTCCCATGGTGGTCTTTACGGCTCTTGTACAGAGGAACTTGGTGAAAGGGCTCACCATGGGGGCTATTAAGTAAGGGTTTCTGGTAAGTCACTTTGGAAAGCTTTCCTCCTTTTTTAGTTGCTTTTCTGTACGTGTTGCCCC
>APKF01000215.1 GCA_000353875.1 Candidatus Caldatribacterium californiense OP9-cSCG
AGGTCTGAATCTTTCATTGCTACTTGGGAACTATGGAAGCTATCAGCGGTTTAATCCTTGTGATCACCAAGGGAAGGGCTATTGTAAGGCTACCAGAATCTGTTTTCTTCCTGGGACGGGGGTCTTTGGGGATTTTGCCAGTGCCGGTTTTTATTATGATTGCAGTGCTTATTTATTTAAGTTTTATGCTTAATGCCACTGTGTTTGGAAAGAGGGTTTACTTTATTGGCGGCAACGAGACCGCAGCCCGCGTAGCAGGGGTAAACGTAGAACGAACAAAGACTGCTGTTTTCGCTATCTCGGGTTTTCTCTCGGCTTTGTCTGGGATACTTATGATGGCGCGACTCACTTCTGGTCAGCCAACCATCGGTCAGTATTGGCTTATGCCCTCTATTGCAGCGGCAGTCATAGGTGGCACGAGCCTAGCGGGTGGTAAGGGCAGTGTTGTCGGGACGCTGGCAGGAGCGGCTATTCTGGGTGTTTTACAAAATGCTATTGCCATACTGGGTATCTCTCCCTATTGGGAACGAACCATTATTGGGTCAGTGGTGGTCTTAGCGGTAACGATTGACGTGTTACGAGAGAGATTTGCCTATTTGAGCGTGGTTCGAAGTACAGGAAAGGCGCAAGGGGAGAGGGAATAACCATGTCTACTGAACGTGGTCAGATGCTTCTTGAGGCCAGGAACATCGTTAAAAAGTTTGGCGGTGTTGTGGCCTTGCGGGGGGTAAATTTCAAAGTGCACTACCAGGAAATTGTGGGTCTCGTGGGAGATAATGGAGCAGGAAAATCAACTCTTATCAAGGTGATTTCTGGAGTTTATCCCCCGGAAGAAGGAGAGATTTATTTTGAAGGTCGGAGGGTCTTTTTTTCGACTCCCCGAGAAGCTCGTGATGCCGGTATCGAAACCGTTTATCAAGACCTTGCTTTAGCGCCAAACATGGATGCGAGTATGAATGTGTTTATAGGGAGAGAGGTGGTGCGAAGGGATTGGAAAGTTTTTCGAACATTAGATAAGAAAAAAATGTTTGAAGAGACGAAGAGAGTGTTAAGGGACATTCTCGGTGTACACGTTGAAGATAACGCTATTAGGTCCCCAGTGCTGTCTCTTTCTGGTGGACAAAGGCAATGTGTAGCTATTGCTCGGGCTATTTACTCTGCTCCAAAGCTTCTTATCATGGATGAGCCGACAGCGGCGATATCGGTTAAAGAGCGCAGGAAAGTTTTGGATTTAATGCTTAATCTGAAACAACGGGGGATTTCTATCATTTTCATCAGTCATACTTTAGAGGAGATTTTTTCCGTTGCTGACCGTATCGTGGTTCTCAACCGGGGTAATCTGGTTAGAGATGTGCCCAAAGAGCAAACTTCTATTGAAGATGTTGTAACAGCCATGGTAAGCGGAAGCTCTCAAAATAGTGACTTGAGATAATGCTCAAGGCACTGATTTTTGCTGACCGTTTCTTCACACCTGCGGTCTTTGAACAGGCTGTGTCTCAGGTCCCCTTCTGGGAAGGGGTCCAGAGAGTCTATTATGACCTGGGGTGGCCGGAGGTTTCCTTTTTCTATGGGGAGAAGTTGCGGGAATACGTCCCTTACCCTCAAGAGGCGTTGAAAGAGGTAGAGGAGGCAGAAATTTTGGTGACGCAGATGGGTCTTGTGGACGAACACCTCCTCCAGCACGCCCCTCGCTTGCAGGTAGTAGGGTGTCTGCGGAGTGGACCGGTGAACGTGGATCGCGAAGCACTTGAAAAAAGGGGAATCCCCCTCTTTTTTGCCCCAGAACGAAGCGTGGAGGCTGTGGCCGAGTTCACCATAGGGCTTTTCATCGCTGCGCGGCGGGGGATTGTTCGAGCCTGCAGAGAAGCCTTTCTGGGCATCTGGAGCCAGAGCTTGTATTTTGACTACGCTCTAGCCCCCCTTCCTCTTTCGCAGGTCACCGTTGGACTTGTCGGTTTTGGAAGGGTTGCTCGAAGGGTTGCCCAGCTCCTTGGTCCTTTTCGTGTTCGCGAAGTGGTATCGTACGATCCTTTTGTGCCTCAGGAAGATATGGCGACGTACGGAGTGCGGAAGGTTTCGCTTGAAGAACTCCTGCAAGCGGCAGACATTGTTTCCCTCCATGTGAGGTATACGGGGGAGAACAGGAAAATGATTGGGGAACGGGAATTCAGGATGATGAAGCCGGGGTCCATTTTCGTGAACACCTCCCGGGGAGAACTCGTCGACGAGGAAGCCCTTGTGCGAGCTCTGCAACGTGGTATCCCTGCGTTTGCCTGCATTGACACCTGTTGCGAGGAGCCCTGGTGTGGAAAACATCCTTTGGCGGACTTGCAAAATGTCATTCTCACCCCGCACATTGCCGGAGCCTCAAGGAGCACCGTGGAGAGTGCCGCTCTGGAGATTGCCCGGGTTATAGGCAGGTATTTTGAAGAGGCTCACCTTTTCGGCAAGAAGGAGGCGAGGTAGGTGTTTTTCCTGGGATTGGATGTGGGAACGACTCGCTGTAAAGCAGCGCTTTTCGATGAAGATGGTCACCTGATTTCGGGGGCCTCCCGGGAATACGGGTATACCAGTCCTCAGCCAGGGTGGGCTGAGCAAGACCCAGAGGAGGTCTGGGGTCTCGTTCAGGAGGCGATTCGGGAAACGCTACAGAAGACGGATAGGAAACCCCAGGCGTTGTCTGTGTCAGCACAGGGGGAGGCCGTTATCTTCCTCGACGGTCAGGGGAAACCACTGCGAAGGGCTATTCTCGGCATGGACATGCGGGCCAAGGAAGAGGCTCAGGAACTCAAAGAACATTTTGGGGCTGAACGGCTACTTGCCATGTCCGGCGTCCCTGTGCATCCTCTGACCAGCGCGGCAAAGATTCTCTGGGTGAAAAAACATGAGCCTGAAGTTTTTCGCCAGAGCGCAAAGATTCTCTGTTATGAGGATTTCATCCTCTGGAAACTGGGGGACATTCCTGCCATCGACTTTTCGATGGCCTGTAAAACGCTCCTCTTTGACATGCACAGGAGAGAGTGGTCCAGAGAGCTTTTAGAATACCTTGAGCTTGATGCATCTTGCCTTGCTCCTTGCTTTCCCTCAGGAACCGTGGTCGGGACGGTCCGGAGAGAAGTTGCTGCAGAACTCGGCCTCCCAGCTGAACTTCGCTTAGTCACGGGGGGACACGACCAGTGCTGTGCTGCTCTGGGAGCGGGGTCAACAGAGGAACGCATTGCCTTTGACAACGCTGGGACGGCAGAGGTTTTTGGGATACCGGTATCCGATCCTTCGGTGGTTCTGCGGATTCACCCCCAGAATTTCTCCTGCTACGCCCATGTGCTTCCTGAGAAGTTTCTCCTTGCCACACTGAACCAGACTGCTGGTCTTTTCCTGCGGTGGTATCGGGATACCTTTGCCAGAGAGGACTCTTATGCAACGCTTTTAGAGAGGGCTTCGAAAGAGCCATCGCACATCTTTGCCCTTCCCCACCTTGTGGGCAGTGGCACTCCCTGGATAGACCCTTTCTCGAAAGCTGCTTTTGTGGGTATGACCCTTCACACCGATGAGGGAGAAATCATTCGGGCTATTCTTGAGGGGGTTGTTTTCGAGCAGAAGATGAGCCTCGACCTTTTTGAGGAACAGGGTGTGACCTTTGAAGAAGTCCGGGTCACCGGAGGCTGTGCTCGTTCACCGCTTTGGCTGCAGATTCGTGCGGACGTTTTCGGCAGACCGGTGAAGACTTTACAGTGTGAGGATGCCAGTGTTCTGGGGGCGGCTATTCTTGCCGCCTGTGGACTGGGAGCCTATGCCTCTCCTCAGGAAGCGGCAGCCAGAATGGTGAAGGTAAAAGGTGTCTGGGAGCCGAACGAGCGGCTCCATCAGGTGTATCAGGAAAAGCTGGCTATTTACCGGGACCTCTATTTTGCCCTAAGAGATGTCCATCACCGGATGGGATGAAAGGGAGGATCGACGATGCATAACCTCTTGCGGGAACTTGAGAGAAGGGAAGCGGAAAAAGAATATCTCCAGGTTGGTCTTGTGGGTTGTGGGCAGATGGGAAGCGGGATGGTCAATCTCACCCATAAAATGCCCGGATTGCGGATTACCGCTATCGCCGACCTTGAGGTGGAGCGGGGTATACGGGCCTTTAAGGAGGTGGGGTACGATGAAGCAGACATCGTGGTTACTGAGAAAGTCGACGAGGCACAGAGGGCACTGGAAAGAGGAAAGGTTGTGGTGACCCCCTCTGCCCATCTTCTCCCTCAGGTGGGTATGCTCGCTGCCCTGGTTGAGGCGACCGGGTCACCGGAGGTCGGTGCACAGGTTGCCTGGCAGGCCATCCTCAACGGGAAGAACGTCGTGATGCTCAACGTGGAGACCGACGTGACTGTGGGGTGGATTCTGAAACGGCTGGCGGATCGAGCGGGGGTTGTGTACACCGTCTCGGCGGGAGATGAGCCTGGCGCGGTTATTGAGCTCTATCGGTTCGCAAAGGCCCTGGGGTTTCAGGTGGTGTGTATCGGGAAGGGGAAGAATAACCCTGTGGACTTTTTCGCCACTCCCGATACCTGCCGGGAAGAAGCCCTGCGAAAAGGCATGAATCCCAAAATGCTCTGTGCCTTCGTGGATGGGACGAAGACCATGGTCGAGATGGCTGAGGTTTCCAATGCCACCGGGGCGTTGCCCGATATCCCGGGGATGCACGGGGCAAGAGTCGATGTTCCGGATCTCCCCCGGGTGTACATCCCCAAAAGGGATGGAGGGATTTTTGAGCGAGATTTCGTTGTGGATTATTCAACTGGAAAAGTTGCCCCCGGGGTTTTTGTGATTTTCACTACGGATTCTCCTCATCTGAGGCAGGACCTCAAGTTCTACTCCATGGGTGAGGGTCCGTACTACATCCTCTATCGGCCGTATCACCTCTGCAGCTTCGAAACCCCGCTTTCAGTGGCCAAAGCCTGCTTTTTCGGGGAACCCACCATCAATTCCATCCACTTCCACTCTGAAGTTGTTGCGGTGGCAAAGAGGGATTTATCCCCGGGGCAATTCATCGATGGTATCGGTGGGTTTGATGTCTTCGGTAAAATCTATACCGCCCAGGAGGCCAAAAGCTTACATGCGGTACCCATCGGGGTCGTCCACCATGCGAAAGTGCTCAGGCCGGTTGCGAAAGGAGAAGTCCTAACCTCCCAGGATGTTGCCCTGGATGAGGATTCTTTCGTGGTGAGGCTTCGAAAGCTACAGGACATGGTGATGGAAAGCGACGGAGCGTGGTCTTCGTGAGGATTGCAGTTGCCTCCGACCATGCTGGTTTTGCGCTGAAGAAGTCGGTAGTGGAAAAACTCGTGCAGGAGAACCACGAGGTGTATGATCTTGGCACCTTTTCCCCGGAGCCGGTTGGTGTTGGCCCTTTTGCCCAGGCAGTGGCAAGGTCAATCCTTGAAGGAAAGGCAGAACGGGGGATTCTCGTTTGTGGCACCGGTGGTGGCATGACGGTGGTCAGTAACCGCTATCCAGGTATCAGGGCTATTCTCTGTTTCAACGAATTCACCGCTGAATATGCCCGTCGGCACAACGATGCCAATATCCTTGTCCTGGGAGCTCGAACGATACCGGAGGACCTTGCTCTGCGCCTGGTAGATATCTTTCTGCAAACCCCTTTCGAAGGGGGGAAGTACGCCGAACGGCTTGCCTATCTTGAGACGGTGGAACGAGAAGTCTGGGAAATCCTGCGCAGGCGTTTCTCCTGAACGCCCTGCACACATCCCCCCAGCCCAGGCTCATGAGCCTGGGCTTTTTTACTTTCCCGGAAAATTACGCCGAATATGCAACCGGTTCTCATCCACTCTTTCCAAGAGGCGCAATGCCAGAATCGTGCAGGGAATGCTTTTGACCACGCCGGAAGGAGAGGACAAAAGCATAAAGGGAGATGAGAAGAAGCGGGATATGGAGAATGCCGTTCCACCAGAACTTTGGGAGGTCAAAGAAGAAATTAAAGGAGAGATTGTACAGTCCGATAATTGTCCCCACAAGGCCTGTGACACGGAGGGTGACCAGATTCACCTCCGGATAGGTGAAAAGAAGCACTGTAAGATACAGAGGGGTCATCATGCAGAACGCAAGACCAGCAGCGTTGGTAAAAAGATGTTTGATGTGGAAGTCCGGATGAAACGAAGCGGGATCCACAGGGTAAAGGAAAGCAAAAGCCGCCATACCTATGAGGAAACCTTTCTTCCAGTTGACCCGCCTGAAAGCGAACATGTTCTTTCGGACGAAAACCTCCGTAAGGAAGGAGAGCGCCACGAGGGTGATCATTACCACATTGTTTGTGAGTATAACCAGGCCCCGGTCTTCTAAGAAGAAAGCCATGTTCTGGAAGCAAGCGAGCACCAGGTAGTGGAAGGCGGCAAAAAGACTGAAAAACGGCCTGCTTTTCGGAACGTACACCAGAAGGACCAGGAAGGCGAGGGGGAGAATCTTGAAGAGTGGGGAGAGATTCACCCAGGACAGAACAAAAGCACGAGAAAGGACGTCCCCTACCAGGCGGTTAATCTCCTGGGAGTTGAGGTTGGTCATCCCCCGGGTGGTATAGGGAGGAAGGAACTGAATGCCGAGAATAGCGAGGTAGAACCACCATCGGCGGGTCATCCGCTCAAGGCGGTCATAGAGATTCATCATGAGTCCCTCCAGGCATAGGGCGTTGTCAGATGTCTTCATCGACTCTGGTTTTCCGCAGCCGCGGTACCCGGGAGAGAACGTTTCCTAAGCTCTTAAGGACGCGATAATCCGGATCCTGAATATACTCTCCGGGATGTCCAAGTTCTATCCCCGCTACTGCCACTTCTCCTTGAGACCGGGCAACTTCATCGATACCACAATCAAGAAGTGTATCAATATACCAGCGAATGTCTGTCGTACCTTCACCAATGATGCTGTTTGTGTGCGCAAGACCGTCATTATCCGAGATGTGGACGTGGATGATTCTCTCTTTCAGAGGGGCAAGGTCCTGGGGAGGAACCCGAAGGATGTTCAGGTGGCCGATATCGATGTTGGCGAAGAGATTGGGCTCGTTTACCTCTTCTATGAGCTGTCGCATGGCCTCTGGCCCGTTGCAAATATAGAGACTTTCTGGTTCAAGTTCCAGGGTAACCAGAACATCGTGTTTCTGACACCACTGGCAGTACTCTTTGAGTACCTTGACGACATTCCTCCACGCCCGCTCTCTCGGGAGAGAAAAATCAATGTTCCCAACGCCCTTCCCGATGAGCACCTGCCTTCCTCCAAGGCGCCTGATAAAGAGAGCCGCGAGTTTCAGCTGTTCCACTGCAAAAGCGACTTCCTCCTCATCATCTGAGGCCAGATTGCCGTGGGCACAGGTGACAACACTTGAGGCCTTGATACCGAGGGTATGGAGTTTTTCGGCAATGGCTTTCTGTTCCTCTTCGGGGAAGAACGCAGGGTTGTAGTCGCCAAAGGCCAGGACATCGATGTACTTGATGCCAAACTGGGCGATGCTCTCCAGTGAGGCCTTCAGCGGAATACCTGCAAACTCGTAAACGATTGTTCCAAGACCTATCTCCATTGAGTTCGCCTCCTCTTTTTGGGGCACGTTTTTCCTCTCACAGTATACACGAACGCTGTTATGTAATTCTGTAATTCATAACTTCTCTTTGAGAGCAAAACGGTGATTCCTGGGGAGAAATAAGCAGTTTCTTTGTGCAGAAGAAATAGACTTTCCCACCGAGGGTTTCTTGAACCTCGATCTGCCCTGCGCATAGCTTATGATCCTCAGGGTAGGGAAAGGTTGATGTGCATTGATTTTTAAATAGAACCGTACTGCAGAATTTTTCAAAACGAAGCTGGATAGGTTCACAGAGATCTGTGGTAAGTAAGGGAGACAAAAAGGGAGAAAGACCTGTATCCTCACTCAGTGTCGAAAACCTCAAAAGAAGAAAGGCCCTGCACCTCTATAAAGGGGAGCACAAAGAGGACAGGGATTCTCCAGGCATATTCTGGAGATCCTCCACCTTTTGAGCTTCCCCACAAGGAACGCCATCGGAAAGCTCGCTCAAGTCCATGGACTCTCGAAGAAGGGAGGACCTTTGAGTCCTCGACTGTGCTTTAGCCCCATCCTGTGGCCGTCACCTGTGAAAGATTGTATAGCCCAAAGCCTCCTTTCGGTGGAAGAAAAAGTAGAACCCCAGAAACCTCAAAAGCCACCCCCTTCCTGGAAAGGTGTAGAG
>APKF01000216.1 GCA_000353875.1 Candidatus Caldatribacterium californiense OP9-cSCG
GGGTGTTTCTGGCACTCTACGAAAAGAAAGAACGCCAGGGGGTGGTCTATGGCTCCGGGGTGATGGAACTTACTTCACCGCTTAATCCCTTTGAACGGGGGGAAAAGGACCGCTTCTTCCTCGAGGGGCGGAAAATAGAAAATCTCGACCATATCGTTCTCCTCCACGATAACTCCGGCAGCCGTCCCGGGTGGTACGTGGTGGGCCTTGCGGTGAAAGATACGGCCACCGGAAAGGAATGGGTTTTCCTCCCCGATCGCTGGCTGGCGCTCGATGAAGCCGACCGCAAAACCTATGGGGAATTCAAGCCCCTGGCCTCCACTTACCCCGCTGGGGTGGTGGTGGAAGGGGATCGGAATTCCTACAACCTCACGGAACTGAGCAAGACCGTTTTCATCGTACCTTCGGGGATAGAGGAATTCTATTTCACCTGTGGCGACGGCACGAAAGCGATGGCGGTGTACCGGGAGAACGGGACGCTTTTGGGCTGGCATAACGCTTCGGGGAAGAAACGCGTGGTCCCCTATATTCCCGAGAACGAATGGGGCGTGAAATTCGAAACCGCTCGCCTCACTCGTCCGGAGCGCTTCAGGGTGGAGGTATGGTCTGAAAACTCCGAAACCGAGCAATGGATCTGGATTTTCCCTGCCAACTGGTCCACCTACCCCCAGGCGGCGCTTCAGGCTTCACTGTTCTTCGGTTTTAAGAACGAAGTGAGTAAAGAAGAGTCAAGCAACATCTTTTACTGCGCCAAGCGAATCCGGGAATACCTTATGCAGCTTAAAGCCGATGTGGTGAACGCCTCTTTACCTTCCTTGCAATACGGCCTCAACTCCCTCTCCATCTTCGGACCTTCTCCCGATAGCCTTATCCAGGATACCCTCTCCACCCTGGTGGAGCAGTACCTGGAAAATCAGGAAGGCCTCATGGCGAGCCTTTTCGGCCTTCTCACCTCCGAACCGGTTTCGGAAGCGATCGGGCTTTTAACCACCCTTTACGATGCGTACCAGTGGGCTACGGAATTCCCCGCCGTTCTGGGAACCTCGGTGAGCGAAGTCTCCAAGGTGGTTCTCCTGAAGCACCTGGGGGAAAGCGACCTCACCCTCAAACAGATCGACCTACTTCTCCGAAAAGCCAAAGAACTGGTGAAAGAAGCTATCACCGCCCTTGAGGAAAATAACCCCCAAAGGTGCGATGAGACACTGCAGAAACTCAAGATCCTGGTGGTGGGAGCACACCCCACAAGCACCGTATTGAGCGCCCACCAGATTCACTACGGGGACTTTGAAATACCGGATCTGGAACCCGGCCTCCCCGATTACCCCCTGGCGATTCTCGTTTCCATGGAGATGGTGGCCATACAAAACTGGCGAGACGAGGGGCACCCGGTGTACGTGGGGGACCAGCTTCTCTCCATTCTCCCCTACGATACAATCACCTGCACCAACGCCGCTTTGGATATCTTCGAACCCCTCTTTCAAGAAATAGCCGAATTCACCGGAATCCTCGTGAATCTGTGCCTCCTTGAGCCTCTCTGAAGAATTTTTCTCCATCCCTGAAAGGACCCTTGACAGGGGTCTCCCGTTCTTGTAAAATTTGCGCAAAATTAAAAAATTGCCAAAGAAGGGAAAAAGATGGCTACCCTGAAAGAAATCGCCCAGAGAGCTGGCGTCTCCATCACCACAGTATCCCATGTCCTCAACGGTACCCGCCCGGTGAGCACCGAGCTCAAAAAACGGGTCCTCGAGGCCATGGAAGCCCTGGGGGTTGAACCCCGACTTCCCACTCGAAAGAGGTCTTCTCAGCTTGTTGCCATGCTCATCGATGATATTTTCAATCCTTTCTTCACCGAGGTTTTTGCCGCCGCCGAGGCCACGGCCCGGAGCATGGGGTACCATCTTCTTCTCCTCCACTCCATCGAGCGGGGTTCGGATCTCCTGTACCTGCGGGACCTTGAGGAGAAATCCGTGGACGGTCTCATTGTGGCCACACGGCTTGGGATTGCCCATCTCAAAAAAGCCTTTTCTGCTCAGCTCCCCATGGTTTTCCTGGGAGGAAGTTTTGACGTCCCCTTCTCAACGAGCGTATTCCTCCCTGATAAAGAAGGAGCATATCTTGCCACAAAGCACCTTCTCGAGCTCGGTCACCGGGACATTCTCTGCCTTGGTGGATCCGCTAAGTTTGCGCTCTTTCGGGAGAGGTTCGAGGGGTACGTAAGGGCCCTCACCGAGTGGGGTCTTACTCCCAACCCACAACTCATGGTAGAAATGCACCTCACCTTCGAGGAAGCCTACCGTTTCGGGATGGAGTTCCTGAGAAGAGCACAGGGCAACGTCACCGCCGTTTTCACCCATAACGACCCCTCGGCCCTGGGGATTCTGAAAGCCGCCCAGGACCTGGGGATAGACGTTCCTCGGAAACTCTCCATCGTGGGATTCGACAACACCTACGTGACCCGCTTCACCCAGCCACCCCTCACCTCCGTTGACCTTCCCAAAAAAACCATCGGGAAACGACTGGTGGAACTCCTCATTCGCCTCATCCAGGGGCACAACGTGGAGCCCTGCTTCATTGAGGAAGTCTCCCTCTCGGTGAAGGCCTCCACTGCTCCAAGAAGAAAGGAGGAAAAGCCTTGAGCCCACAGACCAAAATCACGGTTATTGGCGCCGGTAGCGCAGTATTCGGACCCCCAACGATTGTGGGTATTCTCAAAAACCCGAATCTCCGTGGGGTGGAGCTCTTCCTCCACGATATCAACGCCCAGGGTTTAGAGAAAATCCACGCCCTGGCAGAAAAACTCAACGCCAATCTTTCCGCAGAGGCCCGAATCCGAAGCTCCACGAATCGTGAAGAAGCCTTAGACGGGGCGGATTTCGTCATCCTTTCCATAGCGGTGGACCGGGAAGAATGCTGGAAGCTTGATCGGGAAATCGCCCTGAAATACGGCATCAACCACTATGCCGAAAACGGAGGACCAGGGTCTTTCGCCCATACGGCGAGAAACCTCTCCGTCATCATGCCCATCCTCCGGGACATGGAGAAATACTGCCCGAACGCCTGGCTTCTGAACTTCACGAATCCCGTTCCCAAAATCTGTACCGCCGCAGCACGGTACACCAAAATCAAAACCATCGGCATCTGCCACCAGATTCAATTCGGGTACTTTATCCTTGCCGGACTCTTTGCCGAAGAACTTGGGCTCAAAATCCCTAAAGACTTCAACTTCCGCTGGAACGACCAGTCCATTGCTCTCTTCCGTCTCATGAGTAAAAAGGCCCGGGAACGATTCTTCATCCGCGCCTTTGGCCTCAACCACTTCACCTGGATGCTCTCAGTGACAGAACGGGAAACAGGGAAAGACCTCTACCCGGAAATCCGAGAACGTGTCCCCAAAATTCGGAAAACCCTGCCTTCTTTCGAGCCTCTGACCATGGAGGTCTTTGAAGTCTTCGGGCTTTTACCCGTTCCTGGAGACTGCCACCTCTGCGAGTACCTCCCCTACACCCACAATGTCCACCGCAAAACCTGGGAACGCTACGACATCCAGATGTACGATTTCGAGTGGGCAAAGCGGGGGCGGGAAAAGATGTGGGAGGAGATTGAACGAGCCGTACGGGGTGAGACCCCTCTTTCCCGCTTTGAAGAGCTCGAGACTGAACGGGGAGAGTTCATCATTGCCGGGATCCTCCGAAACCTCAATTCCTATGAGGAAGCGGTGAATATTGCAAATTCTGGCTACATTCCCAACCTCCCTGAAGGGGCCATTGTTGAGGTCCCGGCACTTTTGGGAAGCGAGGGACCGGTGGGACTTGGGGGAGGGAAACTCCCCGAACCCATCGCAGAACTGTGCCGCAGGCAAATTCTCATTACGGAGCTCATGGTACGGGCTATCATTGAAGAAGACAGAAAACTTGCTCTGGAAGCTCTGGCGCTTGACCCCATGATTGACGACCTGGAGGTGGCACGGAAGCTCCTTGAGGAATACCTCACTGTTTTCGACCCGTACCTGGCGTTCAAACTCCACTGAGGAGGTGGTGTAGGATCGAGAATATGATAATTCCTTTCCGAAAAAACCGAGCGTATGTAATACTACACCGAGAAGGGAGGGAAGGTCGTGAAGAAACTCTGGTGTTTCGGATTGTTGGCGGTGTTTATTTTGGGGGTGGTGGGACTTGGAGGAGCAAAAACGGAGATAATCTACTGGAGCCATACCTATAATCCAGCCGTGGAGCTCACCAAGGAAATGATTGCGGAATTCGAAAAGCAAAACCCCGACATTCAGGTTACCTACGATCACGTCCCACATGCCAATTTTGAACCTAAACTTCTCACTGCCTTTGCGGGTGGTTCCGGTCCGGACGTGTACTGGATGGGAGATTGGGTTATGCCCAAGTGGATGCCTTCGTTGACGGAGCCGGTAGATTATACGGTGTGGGGTTTGAATAGTTATGAAGAGTTCGCACAGCTCTACGAACCCGGAGCGCTTGATGCTTTTACTCAGAATGGGGTCATTTATACGGGAGGCATTTCCGAATACAATACCTTTAGCCTTTACTACAATCCGCAGCATTTTCGGGAAGCCGGATTGCCGTTGCCCTCTACTACGGTACCCCTGACCTGGGAGGAGGTTGCCGAAATTGCCGCGAAACTCACCAAATTTGACGAGCAGGGTGGACGTATCAGGAGTGGTTTCGAGGCTGTTTACGGCGTACCCATCTGGACGGTTCTCCTCCTTGAGCCTCAGATTCGCCAGCTGGGAGGGGAGTTGGTTGACGCAAACGGTAAGCCGCAATTAAACAATGAAAAGGTCGTCGATGCCATGAGATGGTGGTATAAGATGCGGGTAGAGTATAAAGCCACCGATCCGGGTTTCCAGGGTCCGGATATCTGGGCGGACTTTGCGCAAGGTCGCATTTCGATGATTGTCGCAGGACCCTGGGCTATTTCGATCATGAGGAGCTATAATCCGGATATGGAAATCGGTGTTACTCCTCTTCCACATTTTCGAGGAAGCGAACGGGTGACCACCCTCTATGCGTGGGCCTGGTTCGTTAATCCAGCGTCGCGGAACAAGAAGGAGGCTTGGAGATTTATCCACTATCTCACCAGTGACCCACTGAGATGGTGGGAAAGAGTAAGATACATTCAGCCTAAGAAGGGCATTCTGCAGAAGCTATTAGAAGGAGAGCCACTCCTTACGACTTTCCTCGAAGACTTCAAGTATGCTCAATACCAGTTTCGATCGCCTAATTACTATGAAATTTCGAGCATTCTCAATAGAGCCTTCCAGCAAGTTGTTATGGAAGGGATAGACCCTCAGGAAGCGCTTAAAAAAGCACAAGAGGAAGCAGAGAAACTGTAACAGAAACGAGCAGGGTGTGAGTGGATATAATTCGTATCCTCGCACCCTGCTCGTCTAAATGAGGAGTGTCTCGTATGCCGGGAAAGCAAACAAAGCAAAAAAGCATCGGAGGAATAAAGAGAAGAGAGAGAACATATGGGTTCGTCTTTGCCTTACCAGCAATTTTCTTTTTTGCGATCTTTTACTTTCTCCCCATCATCAAGACATTACAAATCAGCTTCTATCGATGGGATTTTTTGAGTCCTCCAGTCTTTGAGGGCCTTAAGAATTATGTGGTGCTTCTGAGATCTAGCGAGTTTCACAATTCGCTACGGAATAGCTTCTATTATGCCTTCGGCACTACAATCCCTATCTGGTTCATCGCCTTGGGGCTTGCAGTGCTATTCAACCGTATCACGAGCACAAGCTGGCTTTACTTAGTGGTGTACTATATACCGGTGGTTGTTCCCCTTATAGTTGCCTGCATTGTCTGGCAGATAATGTATCATCCATCATATGGAGTGTTGACGTTCATTACAAGACCGCTTGGATTTGTAGATATTCCATGGCTCACGAGTAGTCGCCTGGCGATGCCGAGCATAATCCTGCTTAGCATCTGGAAAGGAACGCCTTTTTACATGGTAATCTATCTTGCTGGTTTGGTTTCTATTCCTAAGGAATACACAGAGGCAGCGCAGATCGATGGTGCCAATAAGTACCAAGTTTTCTGGCACATTACAATTCCTCTCTTAAAGCCAGTTATCCTCTACGTGATCGTCATCTCAATTATTGCTGCACTCCAGGTATTCGATCCCTTCTACGTTATGACCAAGGGTGGACCAGGATCAGCCACAAGAGTTGTTACTCTTTTTGTCAACGAAACAGCTTTTCAGTATCTTAAGGTGGGAACTGCAGCTGCCGCCTCCCTGGTCTTCTTCAGCTTGGTGCTTTGTCTGTCGCTGGTTATCTTGAGATTTTTCCGGAGTAGTTGGGAGTGAGGGCTGTGAAAAAAGAATTTACACGGCATATCCTATGGCATTTCTCGCTCTTTCTTGGAGCCGTCATAATCATCTTTCCGATCCTCTATATGTTCTCTGCATCGCTCATGCCCCTGGAGGAGATATTTTCAATGCCCGTGAGACTGTGGCCGTCGCGGCCAAGGCTGTTGAACTATGGCGAAATATTCACCAAGTTTTCCTTGCATCGTTATTTCCTGAATAGCGTTATACTTACCATTTTCACGCTCATTTGCAACATCTTTTTCTGTTCATTAGTGGGTTATAGCCTCGCAAAGTTTACGTTCCCAGGACGGGATATGCTGTTCACGCTCATCCTCGCCACGATGATGATACCGAGCAACGTCATCGTCATACCCCTTTATTTACTTATCCGCTCTTTCGGCTGGGTTAATAGTTTTTGGGGGCTTTCCCTTCCCCATGCTATTACTCCTTTCGGCATTTTTCTCATGAGGCAATTTATCCGGGCCATCCCGGATGATTATATAGATGCAGCCAGGATTGACGGGTGCAGTGAGTTTAAGATTTTCTACCGTATTATCATGCCGCTTTCTTTACCGGCCATAGCAACCCTAAGCGTCGTAACCTTCGTTAACGTTTGGAATCTCTTTCTATGGCCCCTCATAGTAATTACATCTGATGCAAAGAAGACCTTACCGATAGCTCTTAACCAGTTTCTGAGTAACTACGCCAATGACTGGAACCTCCTTATGGCAGCTTCAGTCGTCGCTACAAGTCCCATCCTATTATTTTTCTTCGTATTCAACAGAGGTTTTATCGAAGGGATGACCGGCTTAAGCGGGCTAAAAGAATAGGAAATGGAGGTGGTGGATATGCTAAAAACTCTACCCTTAGAAAAACCTTCGCCTGACTTTGAGGCGTTTAGGAAAGTTATGAGCGGGGAGAAAAAAGCACAAAGGGTTCACTTTGCGGAATTAGGAGTTGACGAGGAAGTCATGTGGGCCATCACCGAGCGCTTCCTCCAGGAAAAGTGGATTCCTGAAAAAGAGCTTCTCGATAATTTTTCTAACCCAAAAGCTGTTGAACAGTATATTAACCAGCGCGTCCGTTTCTTCTATCGCATGGGGTATGATTTTGTTCCGGACGGTTTTGGGCTCGCCTACTTTTTAAAATGTTGCCCAAAACCGAGAAAAGCGGAGGATACTGCCATCCTTTCTCGAGGTACAAGGTCCTGGGCCGAAGAGGGAACAGGTTTGATAAGCTCCTGGGAAGACTTCGAAAGATTTCCTTGGAATGATATTGAACCGTCAGAAGCGGAAATCGAAGAATACTACGCAGCCATGGCTGCGAACCTTCCCGATGGCATGAAAGTGGCTATTGTTCACTCTCTTTATGAACAGGTTATGGAAATCATCCTGGGATATGAGGGATTGTTCTTCCTCATGGCAGACAATCCTCCACTCGTTAAAGAGGTCATCAATCGCTGGGGAGGGATGATTTATAATTTCTACCAGAAGACCGTTTCCTTGGAAATAGTCGGAGCCATTTTCCATGCCGATGATTTCGGTTATAAGACCAGTCTTATAGTCAGTCCGGAATTCTTGAGACAACATATATTCCCCTGGCTCAAAAAATATGCGTCCCTTGCCCACACTCAAGGAAAGATGTTTTGGCTGCACTCCTGTGGCAACCTCAGCAAGATCATGGATGAACTCATTGAAGACGTAAAAATCGACGCTTTCCACTCATTTCAGGATGAAATTATCCCCGTGGCAGAATTCAAAAAACGCTACGGAGACAAAATCGGTATCTTGGGCGGTGTCGACATGGATAAGCTCTGCCGTCTCGAAAGTACAGAACTGCGCTTGTATGTTCGCAGTATCCTTCAGGAATGCATGCCATACCGCTATGCTCTCGGATCGGGAAATTCCATCGCTAATTACATACCGCTTGAGAATTACTTAGCAATGCTGGAGGAAGGCCTTAATTGGTTCGATAAACAATAAGCCAAGCAGGAAATCATTTTCTCTGTGCTGAGTAGTAGCCAGTATTTATA
>APKF01000217.1 GCA_000353875.1 Candidatus Caldatribacterium californiense OP9-cSCG
TCTCATTGCCGGGGAGCTCCAGGGGAAGCCGCTGCCACCGGTGCAGATTCCGGCCGAAAAGTTCCCTTCCCTCTCCTGGGTGGCGCAAAGCTGGGGAGCGAAGGCGTTGGTATACCCCGGACAAAACACTAAAGACCACCTGCGCTTTGCCATTCAGCTCCACTCTCAGAACTTGCGACGTCGGGAGGTATACACCCACACTGGCTGGAGGTATATTAATGGCAAATGGTGTTTTCTGCACTCCGGGGGCGCGATCACAGCTGATGGGAAGATGGAAGGAATTGAGGTGGTGCTTCCGGAAAGGCTGCGGCACTACCTGCTTCCTGACCCCCCGGAGGACGGTAGGGGCTTCCGGGAATCGCTGGCCATCCTGGATTTAGCTCCGGAACGGATTACCGCTACCCTTCTGGCGGCTATTTACTTGGCGCCCCTGGGGGAAATCCTGCCCCTCGATTTCTCTCTCTTTCTAAGTGGGAAAACCGGCGGCTTCAAAACCGAACTCGCCACCTTAGCCATTGCCCACTTTGGAAAATGGAATTCCCGGAGTTTACCGGAGAATTGGGAATCCACCGCTAACAGCCTGGAACGAACCGCCTTCCTGGCTAAGGACGTGGTGTTTGTGGTGGACGATTTTGTCCCTCGGGGCGGAAAAAACGACCTACAACAATTGCACGCCAAGGCGGACCGGCTTCTCCGGGGAGCAGCAAACCGAGCCGGACGGGGGAGGATGCGTTGCGATGGCGGGCTGGCTCCGGAATACCACCCCCGTGGTCTGGTCATCGCTACGGGCGAGGACGCTCCCTTTGGTCAGTCGCTGCGGGCCCGGATGGTGATTGTGGAAGTCGTGGCTCCCTCTGGCGGTGCTCCCGGAGATGTGGACGTGGTCCAACTCACCGCTTTACAGCGAGAAGCGCAGGAGGGCACGTTCGCCTTAAGTATGGCCGGGTATTTGCGCTGGTTGGCGGAGAGAATGGAAACACTACGCAGCATTCTCCCCCAGAGGCGGCGGGAGCTGCGGCAGTTCTTCCACTCAGCGCCCCATTTTCGTTCTCCAGACATCGGGGCGGCGCTCCTTCTTTCCTGGGAAACTCTCCTGAGCTACGCCCGGGAGAAAAAGTTACTCTCCGAGAACGAGCGAGACGTGTTCTGGAAGCGAGCGGTGCAGGGAATCATGGAAGTGATGGCTCAGCAGGAAGAACTCCAGCGAGAAGAGGACCCCGTGGAGAGGTTCCTGGATTTTATTGCCGAAGCGCTCCTCTCCGGGAAGGCGCACCTCATCCGCCCTGATGGTGGTAGGCCAGAAAACGCCCAGGCTCTCGGGTGGCAGTACGACGGAGAGCACTGGCGGCCCCGGGGGGACTGCCTGGGAAGCATTGATTCGCCGGAGCTTTGCATCTTCCCGGATGTCGCTTACAGTATAGCACAGAAAATGGCCGCCGAACAAGGGAACACCCTGGGAGTTTCATCTCGCACCCTGGGCAAAAGACTCCGAGAGAAAGGACTCCTTCTGGCGTCAGAAGATGGCGGCTATACCTGTAAGCGCACGATTGGCGGTAGGCGCTGCCGGGTCTACGTGTTTAGCGAGGAAATACTGGAGAGGGGGACACCCCCTTACAGAATCCGGGACATCCGGGCACCCCACCGAGAGCCAGATTTTACAAGGCTTTCGACCGCTTCTGGAGATGGGAAAAAACAAAAAACATCCGGGCACCAATCCGGGCAGGAAGTTTTACCGCCCGGATGCCCGGATGAGTGCCCGGATGTTACTCACACATCCGGGCGCAAAAACGAAGTTGAAACCCTTGATTTTCAAGGCTCTGCCCGGACTGCCCGGATTGCCCGGAAAGATATACATGCCCCCCCTCCACCGAGGTGATGAGGTATGGAGAGCGTGGTCGGACTCAAGTGAGGAGGGGTCACCGTCAGAACTGTCCCCTGAAGAACCCTGCCCGGTTTGTGCCCATCCCAAAAGGGGCGAACTCGAGTACCTTCACGATTGCTTGATTCCCCCCCCGGCCGCTTGAGCCTAAAATATGGCGTTGACCTCAGCACCCTGCTGCTTCACATGCAACACCATCGTAGGGGGCCATGAAGTTTTGAGCCCCCACGTCATGAAGGTCAGCAAAGGCCGAACACACCAAGACCCATTCTCTGTTGAGCTCAAGATGATTGGCAAGTGGGGACCCTATGCTTATCGCTGAACACAAAACCTTGAGACGGGAGGTGTCAAAGTGGTTAGGGTGTTTCTCAGAGAAAAGGGAAAATGGGTTTCTTTCTCCCGAGAGGATTTAAGGACAATGTTTTCTATGATTAAAGAGCGCATGAAGCGACGGGGGAAGAATGTGCACTTTGAAATTAAGACCCTTGGAAAGCGCCAATACCTTTACATGCGGTGGTGGGAGCGGGGACGGCATTGCTCCAGGTACCTCACCAGAATTGAGTGGAGCCCCCCAGAGGGGGCATTGTGAAAAGTCCTCCTTTGAGATGGGAGAAACCATCGCAGAGGAAGGAAGAAACTGGGAAAAGCCTATTGTTCTCAGGAAGAGAGCCATCAAAGAGAGGAAAATAGGCAAAAAAGAGGGGGAAGAGAAATGAAGCGAAAAAAGGCCTGGAAAGCCACCCCGTATGGACCCCCAGGAGCGCTCTTCGGCCTTGGCGGGGCGGACCGGTCTTCCCACCCGCGAAAACAGCGTGTGAAACATTAACGGGATTAAAGCATGTGTGGTGCACTGCGTACAAGCAATGGGTTCTCCATTGTTTGTACGCAAAAACACACTGGAGGTGTTGAATGTGGCAAAAAGAAGGGGAAAGCAGAATCCCGAAGCCACCCCTGACCCCGGTCCTCTTCCGGGGTACCCAGGAGACATTTACGATTACCTTGCCCCACCAGGTAGCCCTACATCCATTCCTGAAGGTAGTAGCCCAATAAGGAGAATGTCATTGGAGGTAGAGAGATTGCGAATCCCTGAGCCTCCCCCCACACCCAACGTGCATGCCCCAATCTTTCCCATGGGTGACATCTTCCATTCCCCTTTTAAGACCACCATCCCCCATCCACCAAAGGTGGAAATTCCAAAACTCAGAAGGGCTCGGCTAAAAAAGCAAAAGTGGAGCTTCCCCCCCCATTTCTCCAGTCCCTACCGTGGCGGACCGGGTAGGAGACTTTCTGGAGGCGTTGATGGAAGAGGCCAAAGGAGCCAGGCGTGGGGGCAGAAAGAAGAAGTAGCTCTTAGGGTACATTACCGCCACAACGTACCCTAAGAAGCGTCATGGGGAGGAAGACCATGGGGACGACAGGGCCTGTGGGTGCCACGGATTGCGTAGGAAGGAAAGGAGGCAGAGGGCCAGCTCTGGTGGGACTTTTTGCCCATTTTTGCTCGTATGGGGTGGGCAGGGAAAAAAGAAAAAGACACATATACGGGGGCAGGGGAAAACCCTACCCCCTGTGTGTTCCTCAGATGGAGACTTCAAAGTTCAATCATGTTCCGGTGGTGGATTAACTCGGCCATAAGCTTCTTTATGGCTTCCTCACCACCGGGGACATAAACCTCCCACAGGAATCTCCCACCCCGTACGTCCTCTGGGGAACCCACAATCACACATCCTGCTTCCTTGAGGACATCACTAAGGGCGTCCACATCTCCCTTTTGGGGATTCACCCATAGGGGCAGGCGATGGTGATTCCTCAAGTCTACATAGACTACCTGGTGACTCTTCATTCCATTCCCTCCTCCTTTTCCTCTTCTCAAAATGCCCTACAAGACTACCACCACAGCGGGGGAATGCTCTCCCTTTTCCCAAAAATCAAACGTGTTCCTATAAGCTCCTGAGCGCATTCCCACCCCCTTTCCCCTTAAAAATATTTAGCCATCTAAATTGACAACAATTTGACAACAACGCCGAGAAAAAACAGGGGGACGCCAAAATAAGAAATCCAGAAATAAAGAGCCTTCTGGGGACTTGGGGGGATGCCAAAATACCCATGCCCAAGACTTACAAGCAAGGGGTCAGAGGTTCGAATCCTCTTTCGCCCACCAGACATCGAAAGCTATGGAAGAAGTCCGTTCCCGCTTCTGGAAAGAGTAAGCTTTTCTCCTTTCTCTTTGGTGTTCGCTCGACTCCGTTCCCTTCCAATAGCACGGCCTCCACACGGGCAGGGCACTCTGGCGTTCTGCAGCTGAAAAACACAACCCCTGGGGCTTTTTATTCTCTGGGCTGGGATTCTGGTATACTCTCTCCTGGGAGGGTTGTCTTTCCCTGGTTTCCAGAAAAAGCCCTGGACTGGTGGAGCAATCCGGAGAAACCTCTGGGAGGCTCGGGTATGACGCTTGAGGAGTTACTGAAAGCAAAACGCGAGGAGATCCTCCGTGTATGCGCCAAATACGGTGCCCACAACGTGCGCGTTTTCGGCTCAGTGGCTCGCGGTGAGGCCACCGAGGAAAGCGACATCGACCTCATTGTCGATTTCGAGCCAGGTCGGAGCCTCCTCGACCACGCCGGGCTGTGGCTTGAACTCCAGGAGCTTCTGGGAGTCAGGGTGGACGTGGTGAGTAGCCGTGGCCTCAAGGCCCGCATCCGTGAGCGCGTACTGCAGGAGGCCGTTCCCCTGTGAGAAGCGCAAGGGAGCTCCTGCAGGACATTCTGGACGCCATTGCCAGAATCGAGCGCTACGCAGCTTGCGGACGAGAGACGTTTGAGCGGGACGAACTGGTGCAGGTCTGGGTCCTGTACCACATGCAACTCATCGGAGAAGCGGCCGCACAACTCGGCAAAGCCTTCCACGAAGCCTACCCCGAGGTACCCTGGCCACAGATTGTAGCTATGCGAAACTTGCTCGTTCACAAATACTTTGGGGTGGACTTAGAGGAGGTCTGGAAAACGGTAGAAAAGGACCTCCCCGATCTTCAACGGAAGATCGAGACGCTTATGAGGAAGCTGGAGGAGCCGGGGCGTGGGGAGTAGTTGCGTCTTTAGGGTTTCCCGCCTCACAGGCAAGGAGTCAGAGAGACTCGAATCCTCTTTCGCCCACCAGTAGGCAAGGCCCTGGAAGAAGCTCATTTCCACAAGTATCGGCATTTCCTGTGATCCGGTCTACCCATCTCGTCTTGACAGCCGCTCTCTATCCCTTTAGCCCGGTCCCAGCCAGTCCTGCTATGAACCTTCTATGAAGGAATGCAAACAGAAGAGCAACAGGCAAGGCTCCAAGTATCGCACTTGCCATAATAAGTTCCCATGCTGCACTCCATCTCCCCATGAGCATACCAAGTCTTACGGTAACAGGCATAACCCTTTCCTGATTCAGAAAGGTTAAAGGTAACAGGAAATTGTTCCAGCTCCACATGGCTACAATGACCACCGTTGTTATAACCCCTGGACGGGCCACAGGAAAGACAATTCGCCAGAATGCCTGCAACATGGAGGCACCGTCAATTAACGCTGCTTCAAGCAATTCGTTTGGAATATTCATAAAATAAGAACGCATCAACAGAATAGCAAAGGGCGAGAAAATGGCAATGTAGATAAGTATAAGCCCAAACAGCGAATTCGTTAAACAAAAACGAGAAAAGGCAAGATACAGAGGGATAATAAAAAGCTGGGCAGGAATGGTGGTGCAGAAAAAGTAATAGCCCACCAGAAAGGAACTTCCTCTAAAGGGGATTTTCGCCAACGCATAGGCGGCAGGAATAGCAGTCAAAAGAACACCTAAAACAGCCCCTGCGGCCAGAAGACCACTGTTGAAAAAGGCTTGCTTCAAGTTTCCCACCTCAAAGGCTTGCACATAGTTGGTGAAATACAGCTCTTTTGGCAACCCCAGGGGATTCGCAAAGAGATCCGCCCGGCTTTTCAAAGAGGCGCTGAGAGCGATATAGAGAGGGAAAAACGAGTACAGCGCAAAAAGCAGAAGGATGATCTGGGAGAAAAGCCCTCCTGAACGAAAATTCTTGGTCATATCTCTGCTCCCCTCCGCGCCAGATAGTAGTAAAGACCAACACCGGCAAGTCCAAAAAGAGAAATACACACCCCAATGGCAGATGCCTCTCCCATCTTGTAAGCATAGAACGCCCTTTTGTAAAGCAGCGTAGCCAGAAGCTCCGTAGCCCCAGCAGGCCCCCCCTGAGTCGTTACCCAGATCCAGTCGAACACCTGAAAGGACCAGATAATGGTCATTACTTCCATAAAAGTCAAAGTCGGCAAAATCTGGGGGAGGGTAATGTAGCGGAACTCCTGCCATCCTGTAGCCCCATCCAGAGTTGCTGCCTCGTAGAGGTCATGAGGTATACCTTGTGTCGCACTATAAAAGACTGCACACAGAAAACCCCACCAAGCCCAAATGTTCGCAAAGGCAATGGCGAACAAAGCTGTTGAAGGCTGACCCAAAAGTGAAACACCCAGAATTTTTCCCAGGCCACGGGTAGGATGATAAATATACCGCCAGATGAGACCGATAACCACAACGGGGAGAATAACGGGAAAGAAATAAATGGGCTGAAAAAGCTCTCTCTTGGTCCTCCGAAGGAGCTCAGCTCCCAGAAGTCCCATGGCTATGGGTACTGTAAGGAAAATCGCAGTCCATACAATGTTGTGTGCCACAGCCCTCAAAAAGAGCGATTCGGTAAGAACAGTAACGAAATTCTTGATCCCCACAAATCGCGGGATATCCAAACCACTCCACTCGAAGAAGGCCAGAACAACGGTAGCGACAGAGGGGACAAGAACGATCGCTATATTCAGCAGTAAAGCCGGACCTATAAATGGCAAAAGCATGATCGTTTTCCGTTTTCGTTTCATGCCTTTCATCCCCTAAACATCCTCCAAAGGGGGGACAGAAAGTCCCCCCTTTATTTGTGCCTTTTGCTTCTACTTTTTCCTTGCCGGTACAGGTGGGACAACTCCTGCCTGGAGTTCTTTCTGGAAAATCTCATTCCACTTCTTCATGTACTCCTGAGCGCTGATCTTGCCAAACCATACTTCTTCTATGCCTTCGTAACACCATTGCCATGCTTCTGGACCGAGGAATGTCCACGTGGTGTACCCGTAAGCTCCCCGCCGCATGAGATCGCTCTGGGTATCAACGTGCTCAAAGAACACTGGGTCAACTTCGGGAGGAACAAGCTCTGCAGGAATATCAACAGGCACAATCCACTCCCCGGGAAAGTCTCTGAGCATTTTGGCAATCATTTCCTTATTGGAGAGCATCCAGACAAGGAAACGGGCCGTCTCTTCTGGATGTTTTGAATTTTTGTTCACAGAGAGCGTAGTACCTATGCCGATATCGACAAAGGGATACTCTACCCCTTCACGAAGAGAAGGAAACGGAGCCCATCCCCACTTGTCCTCTGACGGCCAGTATGCTGGATCCACAAGCCACTGGAAAGCCCAGCTTCCTACGACCAACATTGCCGCCTTTCTTGTGGCCACCATTGGAACAAAGTCTGGAGCATCCAGCGTGGAGTAGAGTCCAAACTCCGGCCAGTAAGCAAGGAAATCGTTTTTAAACATGTCAATGGCTTCCACAAAGAGCGGATCCTCCCAGCTCCGCTGCCCTGTAAGGGCCTCATAAACCACTTCCGGTCCGGGATAGTGGTTGATGTATACGGTCACGTAATGTTCATTCGTTGGCCTCCAGGCTACGTTGCCTCCGGCAACCGGCAGAATTCCTTTTGCCTTTGCTGCCTCGCACAATGCTACCCACTCGTCCCGGTTTGTCGGGGGTTTCCATCCAAATTCATCAAAGAGGCTCTTATTGTAGATAATCCCCATGCTTTCAAAAGTTTTGGGGAGAGAATAGATTTTTCCCCCAACTCTACCCACATCCAAAGCTAGAGCCGGGAGTTCCTTGTCCAATCCTGCCTCTTCTACAAAGCTGTCCAGAGGGAGTAAAAATCCTCCCTTTGCGTAACGATTGGCCTCTGCCGGTCCCATCGTCATGATAATATCTGGCCCTTCGCCTGCCACGACGGCAGTCCGTAAGACTTCCAGCAAATTCATTTTGACCACGATTTCAACATCAACATTCGGATTCATCGCTTCAAAAGGTTTTACTATGTTGTTCTCCATTGCTTCTAAATTTTCGGGAGTTACCTGTTCGTACCACCAGGTAATGGTGATCTTCTCCTGAGAGACGGCTACA